>NZ_JBEOZN010000026.1:0-85952 GCF_040298085.1 Streptosporangium sp. NPDC001681
TATGAGCGAGCTGTTCGGGGGTCACGCCCGCATCGAACCACCACACGACCAACCCGACCAGCCACAACAGGCTGACCTAACAAAGCACTACTAGGCCCTGTCGCCTGGATCTTCCGCCCGCCACGGCCGGTCGGGCGGCGCCTCGCCGCCCGGCCGGCACCCGCCACGGCAGGATCCGGCGGGCAGGGCCTAACCGTTGCGTTCGAGCCAGCGCGTGTAGTGGTCGTCGGCGCGTGCGCGGCCCAGGGCCCGGGCGCGGGCCGGCACGCTCTCCTGTGCCCAGCGGTCCAGGCGCAGGGCCATTCCGGTCGCGAAGTTCTCGCCGGCCGGGGTCAGCCGCCCACTGCCGAGCAGGGTGCCGGTCACCAGGTGAGCCGCCTCGCGCCAGCGGAAGAACTCCGAGCTCGCGCGCAGGGCCGCCGCCCCGGTCTCCAGGTGGCGCTGGCGCATCCAGAAGCCGGCCACGCCCAGGAAGGCGTAGGCCCCCTGGAGCAGGCCGGGAACGGGGCGGGGATCATCGCGCCAGGGAGCGTAGTAGCGCCTGCCGTCGTCGGGAAGGGTCAGGGGGACCAGGTCGAGCAGGGCCGAGAGCTTCGCGTGCTGCGTCTCGTGGGTCAGGGTGACCGCGAACGTGGCGGCGTCCGGCGGCGTCGACAGGGCCACGCAGCCGTAGGTCTCGCCGGATGTCGAGCTCGACTGGCCCCGGGCCGGGGCGACCAGCGGGGTGAGGACCGTGATCGCCGTGACGACCTCGTCGGCCACGGCGCGGTGGTGGCGCACCAGCAGATGCCACGCTCCCTCCAGCGTCGACTGCCAGCGCTCGGTCTCGGCCTCGGTCAGACGCCCGCCGATGTTCGTGGTCTCCGGCATCCGGTACGGGTCGAGGTCGTCGATGACCAGGTGGAGCGGCACGCCGTCCACCTCGGTGGAGAGCGATCGCAGGCCTCTCCACCCGGGAGCGTCCTGGCCCGGGTCGCGCGGGACGGTGACGATGACCCCGTCCGCGGTGACCTCGGCACCGCCCTCGGCACACTCCACCGTGGCCCACGAGACGGTCGGCGACAGGACCGCCTGGCCCAGAGAGGGCAGCGTGACGACCCCCTCCACCGCGGGCACGTCGATGTCGCAGGCTGTGCCCGAACGGATCGCCGCCGCGGCGGCGAGCGCGGCGAGCTGCCCCGGTGCCGCGTCCTCGGCGTGAGCGTCGAGCATCTTGATCGTCCGCCGCGCCCAGGCGCCCACCGAGGGATGGCGCAGAACGGTGCCGACGGCGCCGGGATGACGGCGCTGTACCGTGGCGAGCAGGTCGTAGGCACGGCGGGTGACGGCGGCGTCCGGGTGGCCGTTCGCGCGCGCGGCCTCCAGCACCCCCCGTACGAGAAGCACGTGCTTGCTGTGCTGCGCCGCGGAGAGCTTGGCGACCGCGGCGGCGCCGCCACCGCCGGCGGCGAGCTTGGAGAACACCCCGGCCGTGATCCGGTGCTCACGCAGGTTCATCGTGTCCCTTCCCCGTCGTTTCGATCGAGCCGACAGATCGGCCTCGACAGTGCTCTTGACGTGCTCGATGAGTCGGAGCAGGTCGGGGGAGTAGACGGAGGGGTTGGCGAAACCATGGCCGGAGCGGTAGCGGTGGGCGTACAACCCTCCTCCGCAGATCCGTGACACCGGGCAGGCCCGGCAGGTGGGGCACAGGGCCAGTTCGCCGATCTGGCGGGCGGCGATCGAGGGAAGGCGCAGGGCGTCGTCGAAGGAGTCACGTGTCACGTGCAGCCCGGTCTCGGGGGCTCCCTGGTAGGCCGACTTCAGCACGTCCGACTGCTCGATGCCGCCGTCGGTCTCCACCACCACCATCCCCGCGGGGGACAGGCCTATCTGCTCGCTCGACGACGAACCGCCGAGCAGCACGTGGATGATCTCGCCGAACAGCCGGACCCGGGTGGGCCTGCGCGCCGCGCCGTACCATCGGTCGAAGATCGGGATGAGCCAGTCCGCGTACGGTGTCGTCTCCTCGTGGGGGAGCCGACCGGCCGGGGGCGCCGACCAGTTGCCGTGCGGGAGCAGGAAGTCGACGGCCGGTGGGTCGAAGGAGAGGAGCGCCTCGTAGACCCCGATCGGGTCGTTTCTGAGGTCGACGGTGCACAGCAGGCCGCTGAAGAGATGCCTGAAGGTGGGCGAGGTCAGCAGCCGGAGGGCTCGGGACACCTCGGCATGGCTGCCGCGGCCGCCTGCGCGCCTGCGGCTGCGGTCGTGCATCGTCTCGTCACCGTCGAGGCTCACCCCGATCCGGATGTCCAGTTCGTCGAGGAGCCGCAGGTAGCTCTCGTCCAGGCGTAGCCCGTTGGTCTGCAGGCTGGCCCTGACCCGGGTGCCGGCGGCCGCCGAACGGATCCGGGTGACGGTCTCGCGGATCGCCTCGGGGCCGGCGAGCAGCGGCTCGCCCCCGTGCAGGATGATCTCGATGTCGCGCAGGCCGTGACGGTGGGCGTGCTCGGCGATTCTCGCGGCGGTGGCGGCGACGGTCTCCCGTGACATTTGTTTCGGGCGTGTCAGCCACGATGAATCGGCCATTTCGTACATATAGCAATATTTGCAGGCGAGATCGCACCTGCTGTGGATCTTTAGGATGAACTGCCGGAACGGTGTCGGTCTCCAGCCGTCGGCCATCAGCCTGCCGATGTCGAGAGTCGACGGCCACTCGCGCACCGCTGATCAGCCCCCTGATGAGACCACGTTATGTGATGCCCGAAAGATGCTTCCACGATAGATGATGGCCGGCCGCCGTTCCAGAGACGGATGAAACCCTTCGGTCATGTCGCGGAGACCACTGTTTGTAAGCCTGGAACTTGACTATTTGGGCAAACTCATGCCAGATAGGAAATGGCGCAAGAGAGGTGTGCCGCGTTTGCCTGAGAAACTTGACCCTATAATCCCGTCACCCAGAAGCGTGTTCCCGGCGACGCTCGATGTCAGGGGATTGCTGGAATCAGGGTGGCGACCGGCGGCTTTCCGGCAGTTCATCTTGAAGATCCACAGCAGGTGCGACCTCGCCTGTCGCCACTGCTACGTCTACGAGATGGCGGACCAGTCCTGGAGGGCACAGCCGAGGCGCATGTCGGAGGCGATCGTCGACCGCACGGCGAAGCGCATAGCCGAGCACGCGCTCACCCACGAGCTGGCCGAGGTGGAGGTCGTTCTGCACGGCGGTGAGCCCCTTCTGGCCGGGCCGGATCTCATCTCCTACGCGGTGCGCACCATCAGGGGGGCCGCCGCCGACGTCGGGACCCGCGTCCACGTCGGTGTGCAGACCAACGGGCTGCGCCTGGACGAGAGCTACCTGCGGCTCTTCGACAGCCTGGAGATCCGGGTCGGGGTGAGCCTGGACGGCTACGCGGAGGGTCACGACCGGCACCGGCGCCACGCGGACGGCAGGGGGAGTCACGCGAAGGTGGCGGCCTCGCTTCGCAGGCTGACCGGCGGTCCCTTCCACCACCTGTTCAGCGGCCTGCTGTGCACCGTCGACGTCCGCAACGATCCGCTGGCGACCTACGAGGCGCTTCTGGAGTTCGATCCCCCGGCCGTCGACTTCCTGCTCCCGCACGGCAACTGGTCCACCCCGCCGCCCTTCCGCGTTCCGGAGGCGGGGGTGACGCCGTACGCCGACTGGCTCATCCCGATCTTCGACCGCTGGTACGGATCGGCCGCCGACCAGACGGAGGTCCGGCTGTTCCGCGAGATCATGCGCCTGCTGACGGGAGGCGCCTCGCGCAGCGAGACCGTGGGACTCTCACCCGCCCGGATGGCCGTGGTGGAGACCGACGGCAGCATCGAGCAGTCGGACATCCTGAAGTCCAGTTACCACGGGGCGGCCGCGACCCGCCTGCACCTGCTCCGCGACTCGTTCGACGCCGCGCTCACCCACCCGTCCATGGCCGCCAGGCAGATCGGCGAGCTCGGGCTGGCACCGGTCTGCCTGGCCTGTGACATCCACTCGGTCTGCGGCGGCGGGCTGTACGCGCACAGGTACAGCGAGGCGGCCGGCTTTCTGGGACCTTCGGTCTACTGCCCCGACCTGTACCGGCTGATCACCCATATCCGCACCCGGCTCGCGCGGGATGTCGCCAGGCTGAAGGGAAGCCGATGAGGCACGGTTCGCAGCAGGTGTCCGACAAGACGTTTCTCACGCTGGCGGCCGGTGAGGGCGGTGCCGGCGCGGTGGCCGAGCTGCGGGCCGCGCAGCGCGCCAGGAACAGGGTGCTGGTGCGAGGTGTCGTCGGCGAGGCGCGGTCGGCCGGGCATCCCGGTGCCGCCCTGGCGATGCGCGCCTACGGCCTGCTGGCCGATCTGGAGGGGCAGGCGGACGAGGAGGTCGAGCGCCTGCTGAGGTATCCGGCGGTGGGGGCGTGGGCGTGGCGGACCTGCCGCTCCCTGCGGAGCGGGGGTGACAGCCGCGACGATCCCGCGCAGCTGGGCGCACTGGCCGTGGTGGTCGCGGTGCGGTCCCGGGTCCGGTGCCGGGTCCGGCTGCCCGTCCGCGACGGCACGATCATGCTGCCGTCCCTGGGGCGCCTCATTCTCCCCGCCGGTGCGCCGGCCACGGTCGACGTCGAGGTGCGGCCGGACGGGGACGGCGCCGAACTCGACGCCGGCGGCCTGACGGTCCGTGTCGACCCCCCGGGCGACCGGCCCGGCTGGCAGGCGCTGCACGGCTGGTCGGTGATCCCGGGGTTCGACCTGGTCGTCGACGACCTTGACCCGTACCGGTGGCCCGTGGAGGAGGTCACCGAGCCGCGGCTCGGCCGCGAGCGGCTCCGCGCGTGGTGGGCGCACCTGGACGACGCGTGGCGCGTCCTGACCGCCCACCACCGGCAGGTGGCGGAGGAGGTGAGCTCCACGGTGTCGGTGCTCACCCCCGTCAAGGCGCCGGACAGGGGGCAGAACAGCGCTTCCACCCGCGAGGCGTTCGGGACCGTCGCGATGTCCGACCCGTGGCACGGCCTGGGGCTCGCCGCCACGCTCGCGCACGAGATCCAGCACGCGAAGCTCACGGCGCTGACCGACGTGATCCCGCTGACCCTGCCGGACGACGGCAGACGCTACTACGCGCCCTGGCGGGATGACCCGCGCCCCGCCTACGGGCTGCTGCAGGGTTCGTACGCCTATCTCGGGGTGGCGGAGTTCTGGCGGAGGCAGCACAGGTTCGAGCGGGACGCCGAGGCGTTCCGGGCACGCGTGGAACTCGCCCGGTGGAGGCGGGGCGCCTACCAGGTCACCGGCACGCTGCTGGCCAGCGGGAGCCTGAACGAGCGCGGAGAGGAGTTCGTGGCCTGCATGAGGAGAACCCTCGAAGAGTGCGCCGCCGAACCGGTGGACGATCTCGCGGAGGCACAGGCCCTCCGCGAGGCGGAGCGGCACCTCGACGCCTGGCGGAGGCGCAACACCTGACCCCGGCGTGATCAGATCGGCGGGGGGTCGAAGTCGCAGTCGATGCGCCGGCCCTCGCTCGCGAGGATGGCGTCGGGGTGGCCGGCTTCCAGGGGGCGCTCATACTGCCGCATCGTGTCGTGGTAGAGCAGCTCGGCCTCCTTCTCCGCGCCGGCGGCTCTCAGGTCGAGGACGAGGTTGCCGGCGCAGGCCAGGCTCAGGAAGTGGTTCTCGCCGAAGAGCTTCTGCAGCCTGCTCAGCGTCTCCCTGCCGAGCTCGCACGCCTGGGTGAACTCTCCCAGGATCGCCAGGTCCGTCTGGAGGCTGATGGCGCACGTCAGCGGGTAGTGGTGCTCCCTGCCGACCTTGGAGATCAGGCCGCGCACCGCCTGCTCGTTCAGCCGGCGGGCCGTCTCGACCTCGCCGCGCAGGCGGTGCAGGATCGCCAGGTTACCGCCGCAGGCGAAGCCGTAGGGGTGCTCCTCGCCGAACACCCGGGGATACAGCGCGACCGTCCTGTTCGCTATCGCGAACGCCTCGTCGAGGTCGCCGGTCACCCGCAGGGAGTTGGACAGGTTGATCGCGGCCGCCATCGTGTCGGCGTGCTCGTCTCCGAAGAGCCGCTGGAGCCGGGTGTGCGTGTCACGCGCGAGGTCCAGCGCCTCGGAGACCTCTCCGGCCCGGCGCTTGGCGATCGACAGGTCCTTGGCCGTCAGCAGGGTGAAGTGATGGTCGAGCGTCAGCTCCTGGACGCCGTAGGCGTAGGCCTCCTCGCCCAGGTCGCAGGCCTCGGTGTAGTCGCCGCAGAGCCGTACCGCCCTGGCCAGGCCGTTCCAGGACAGCAACAGGGTGCTCTTGCCGATGCCCCCCATCGCGTCGCTCATCTCCAGGTACGTCTCCTGGTGCAGCCGTCGTGCCGCCTTGTAGTCACTGGTCAGCGCGTAGTCGAGGGCCAGGCTGTTGAGCACGCGCAACGTGGCGGGGTCGCTGGGGCCCCGGTTGGCGATGTGGGCGTCCCGGGACTCACCGTCCAGCTTGCGGGCGGCGGCGAAGTCGCCACGGGCCCGCAGGGAGGCCCCGTACCCGTTGGTCGTCAGGAGCGTCTCGCGGTGGTCGGGGCCGAGGATGGCGCGCATGTCGTCGAGGGTCTGGTGGTCGACCTCGTACGCCGCGGCGTACTGGCCGAGCGCCCGCAGGACATTGCCCAGGTGCCGGTGCGCGACGAGCACGTCCAGGTGCTTCGGCCCGCTGACCTCGGTCCATCTCCGGATGAAGCTGGTGAGGAAGGAGTGGGCCGACTGGTAGTTGCCCGACATGTACAGGTAGCGGACCACGTTGAGGGCGAACTGCCTGGCCGCGGGGTCCGTGCACTCCTCCAGACCGGAGGGGGTGACGTGCGCGACCAGCTCCTCGAAGCTGCGCCACCTGTCGGTCTCGTCGGGGTCGTTCGGGGCGCTGCCGGCCAGCAGCACGTGCACCTCGTGCCGGATCTCCGTCTGATCCTCTTCCGGCAGGTCGTCACGGAGCAGCGCCTGGATCAGCCGGTGAACCTGGATCGTGCGGGTGGTGGGCTCGATCCTGGCCAGGGCGAAGCGTCTCAGCTCGCTCAGCGCCGTGGCGAGCAGGATCGGATCGGAAAGGATCTTGCTGAGCCGGGGGACGACGGCCTTGTTGCCCCTGCGGAAGACGTCGCGCGGAATGGGCTCGGGGCCGAAGAAGGCACAGCATCGCAGGAGTGTGATGGCCTCGGGGAGGCGGTCCTGCAGGAGCGACACCGACACCTTCCAGGCCGCCGTCATCGACAGCGGATACCCCGGTGCCCTGTTGACGCCCAGCAGCCTGCTCGCCTGCTCGCCGAGCTGCTCCAGGTACTCGTCGACGGACATGCCGGTCTCGTACTGCAGCGCGCCGGCCTGCTCCAGCGCCAGCGGGAGGTCGCCGAGCTGCTCGGCCAGCCGCGAGGCGTCGTCGTCGGGAACCTCCCGGCGCAGGCGTTTCTTCAGGAACGCCACGCTCTCCTCGCGGGTGAAGACGTCGACCTGGAGGGTCTCGAAGTGGTCCTCCCACTTGGGGTTGCGCGAGGTGATCAGGACGTGACCCGGCCCGCGCGGGATGAACTCCTCGACCTGTCCCGGATCCTCGGCGTTGTCGAAGATCAGCAGCCAGCGGCGGTAGGGGTTGCCGCTCTGCAGCGTCCTGCGCACGGACTCGGCGGCCTCCTCGACACCGGTGGCGGAGGCGGGCGGCAGCCCCAGGTGGGGGGCCATCGCGGCCAGCGCGGACGGCACCAGCACGCGCTGGTCGGCGGGGATCCACCAGACGAGGTCGTAGTGCGACCGGTAGCGGTGGGCGTACTCGATGGCCAGGTGTGTTTTGCCGACACCGCCCCACCCCTGCAGTGCCTGGGGCTGGGGCACGACGGCGGTGACGGTGCTGATGCCCTGGCGGAGCCTGACAAGCAGGTCGTCCCGCCCGGTGAAGTTCCTGTTGCGGGGCGGCACCTTCTCCCAGACCTCGGGCTGCCGTTCCGGCACCGTGTTCGCCGCGTGTGAAAGCTCCACCACCTCGGGCCTCCGTTTTTTTAGCCAAAGGGATCGTACGGTCATCCTAAAGGTTGATTCGGCGAGTGGGGTATTACAGAATCGCATAGTAAGAAGAAAGCGGCCTGGATACTTTCGAAAGGGACATCGTTTCGCATTTTTTAGGACGTCCCAAACCCGGATGGTGGTCGAGGCCGGATCTGGAGCGATGTAAGGGGAGCACGTATGCGCGATGACGGCTCAAGATCAAACGTTTTCGTCGACCTCGGAGGCCTCTCCCTGGAGATGCTCGGTGAGATCGAGGACCACTCCCTGCGGAGGGCGCTGGAGCCGTTGTTTCTGGAGACGGCGGAGCCGACGGCCGGATTCACCAGCTCGATCTGAACGGTCACCCTGCCGTTTCACAAGGGTCACGGCAGAAAGGTGATCGTGAATCATTCGCCTGCTCCGGGCGTGCCGTCGGGACAAGCGTCGGCGAGACAAGAGGTGCCTTCCCTCGCCGGAGGGATTGACCATGCCAATAGAGTCGTACGGCATCGAGTCCATGATCCGATTGGACCTCTTGCCCGTGAGGTGGTGCCCTGCGTGCATGACATGGGGGAGGCCGAGTGGGAACGCCTGCTCGACCAGTTGAACAGCGGGGACTGCACGCCGTTCCTGGGGTCCGGAGCGTGCGTGGGCACTCTGCCGACCGGGACGGCGCTGAGCCGCGACATGGCGCGCCGATGGGACTATCCGTTCGACGACGACCATGATCTCCCGCGGGTGACGCAGTTCGCGGTGATGCGATATGGGGATTCGGTATATGTGAAGAGGCGGATCTGCGACGAGCTCGACGCCGGGGGCGCGCCCGACTTCCTCGACCCCCTCGAACCGCACGGTCTGCTCGCGAGCTTCCCGCTTCCGGTATATCTGACGACAAACTACGACGACTTCATCCTGCGCTCACTCGAAGCCGTGGGAAAAAGACCGAATGTGGCAGTCTGTCCATGGAACAAAGGGCTGGCCTACGCCGAGGATCTGTTCAGCAGCGAGGCGGGCTGGAATCCCAGGCCCGAGGCCCCGCTCATCTATCACCTGCACGGCAGCCTGCAGGATCCGGCGTCGATAGTCCTGGCGGAGGATGACTATCTGGAGTTTCTCACCAACCTCGCCGTGGACGGTGTCGCGGGCGGCCAGCGGATGCTGCCCACCTCCATTCTCGCGGCGCTGACCAGGAGACCCCTGCTGTTCATCGGATACAGCCTGCAGGACTGGACATTTCGCGTGCTTTTCCATGGGTTGTTGAAAGCCGTTCCCGGAATCAACCGCCGCAGGCACGTGAGCGTCCAGCTCGCCCCCTCGCTCGCCAGCACGAAGGCGGACGTGCTGGAAGTCCAGCGTCAGCTGGCCAGATACTACGAAGACTGGCGGATCTCCATCTTCTGGGGGACGGCGGAGGAGTTCTGCCGTGAGCTGCGCCGGCGGATGGGACCGGTGCCGTGACCTCTGATGTGACCTCCGACCTTGTCCGGCCGGACGCGGCCGGCCGGCCGTACGTCGGCCTGCGGGCCTTCCGCCGCGAGGACCGAGCCAAGTTCTTCGGCCGCGACAGGGAGGCGCACGAGGTCTCCGACCTGTGGCAGGCCGGGCGCCTGACCGTGCTGTACGGGCCGTCGGGTGTGGGCAAGACCTCGCTGATCCAGGCGGGCGTGCTCCCACTGCTGGACACCGGCAGGACCGACGTCCTGCCGATAGGCAGGGTGTCGCACGGCTCGCCCTTCCCCTCGGCCGCGCTCTCCCGGCACAACCCGCACGTGTTCGCGCTGCTGTCGTCGTGGTCTCCCACCGAGACGCCCACCCGGCTGGCGGGGCTGACGATCCGTGAGTTCCTCAGCCGGCGCCCGCCGCGCCAGGATCCCTACGGCGACCCGGTCCTCACCCTGGCCGCGATCGACCAGGCCGAGGAGCTATTCGGGGACTTCGCCCACCGCCAGCCGTACCGGGAATGGTTCATCGGCCAGCTCGTCGAGGCGCTGGACGACGACCCGAACCTGCGCCTTCTCATCTCGATCCGCGAGGACTACCTCGCCGCGATCCTTCCCCACGAGCCGAAGCTGGCGGGTATGGCCAGGAGCCGTTTCTCCCTGACCGCCCTTGACACGGGCGCCGCGGTCCGGGCGACCGAGGGCCCGCTGGAGGGAACGGGACGCTCGTTCGCCCCGGGCGCCGCGCGTGGCCTGGTGGACGACCTCCGCATGATCAGGGTCGGCAGGGCGCTGGGCGAGGAGGTCGTCGCCGACGCCAAGGTGGTCGAGCCCGTCCAGTTGCAGGTCGTGTGCTCGGCCATGTGGCATTCCCTGCCCGAGGACGTGCGGGTCATCTCCTCGGACCACGTCCGCAGGTTCGCCAACGCCGATCGCTCCCTCACCGACTTCTCCGAGCGAATGATCACCGAGGTGGCCCACGACCACTTCGGAGACGACGTCGCCGAGCTCAGGAGCTGGCTGCGCCGCTGCTTCATCACCGAACTCGGCACCCGCGAGGTCGTCTACCAGGGGGAGACCGTCACCGCCGGCATGCCGAACGCGGTGGTCAGGGCGCTGGTGGACCGCCACATCCTGCGTGAGGACATCAAGGCGGGCACGCGCTGGTGCGAGCTGTCGCACGAGCGTCTCATCCAGCCGATCCTGCAGAACGACCGCCTCGTCGTGCAGGCCGAGAGCCGGGCCCTTCCCGACGACTACCTGCGGGCCGCCGAGCTCTCGTTCCGCGACGGGGAGTTCGCGCTGGCCGCCAAACAGGCCGAGGAGGCTCTGGAGCGGTGTGGCGACAACACCAGGATCCGCGCGGAGATCGAGTCCTTTCTCGGCAACGTGGCGCACCGGCGGGAGGACTTCGAGAAGGCCGTTTCGCACTACCGCACCGCCGCGGTCCTCTTCGAGACGCTGGGGGCGACCTCGGCCGTCGGTGGCCTTCTCGCCGGGATCGGCCGGCTGCGGCTGGCCCAGGGGCGCCCCTCGGTCGCGGTGCGGGAGCTGTACTCGGCGATACGCCGCGTCCCCAACGACATGAGCATTCAGACCGAGCTCGCCTGGGCGCTCTGGTACGACGGCCATCCCGATGCGGCGCGTGACGTTCTCAACGACGTTCTGGGAAGGGAGGGAAACCTCACCGAGGCGTTGCGGGCGCGGGGCGAGATCCTCGCCGGGCTCGGCCAGGCGGAAGCGGCGTTGCGCGACCTCGACCGGGTCAGGCCGCTGCAGTGGCCCTCCACCCGGGCCGCCCACGCCCTCGCGCTGGCCCTGCTGGGGCGCTTCCCCGAGGCGAGGCGGGAGATCAGGGCTGTGCTGACCGAGGTGGGAGATCACGGTCCGGTGCTGCTGTATGCCGCCCGGATCGAGGCTCTGGCCGGCGACGCCTCGGCGGCGGCCGATCTGGCCCGGAGGTCGGGGACGGCGAGGGCGCCCACCCTCCCTGCCCATCTCGCGGCCGAAGCGGCTCGGCTGGTCGCCACGTCGTGAGCGCCCGCGTGGCCGCGTGGGCCTCGGCCGCCCGGACCTCCCTGGCCGTCCCGGCGAGGCCGAGCCGCCTATGGAGGTTCAGCAGTGCCACGAGCGTCACCACCAGGGCGACGCAGAACATCAGGCCGGCCAGGATGACGGCCGCCATCCGGACGCCCGCCACGGCGACCAGGGTCCCGCCGAGGGGGGCCGCGACGCACACGGCGCTGTACGTGACGAGCCGGTGCACGCTCATCACACGCCCGAGCTTGCCCTTGTCGACGGTGTCGACCTCGAAGGTCCTGATGGCCACGTTGCTGAGCGCCCCGGTGCACCCGGTCAGCAGTATCGCGAGCCCGAAGAAGATCGGCCCGGCACCGTACGCCGCGATGAGGAGCGCCAGCACCCAGATCCACAGCTGGGCGAAGAGCGTGGAGTTCCTCGGCTTGAGTCTGAGGTAGGGAGCCAGGCTCGATCCCGCCACCCCGCCCATCCCCCCGGCGGCCAGTACCAGGCCGACCTCGTAGGAGGGCAGGTTCGCCGACCCGGCAATGAAGATCATGATGAGCGCGTTGACCATCAGATTGGTGACCATGGTCAGGGCCATGGCCTTGCGCAGGAACGGGTGCCTCGCCAGTTCGTTGAAACCGTCGGCGATCTCCCGCAGCAGGTGCCGTCCCGCCAGGCTTCTGAGCCCGTCGACGAGCCCGCCGGCGATCTCGCGGATCGCGTGCGACCGAGGCCGGCGCCCTCTCCCTCCGCCCGCCACGCTCAGCGGGGACAGCAGCGCCAGGAAGAACAGCGCGGAGTTCACCGCGAAGGACGCCACCTGCATGATCCCGAAAAGCCACCCGCCCAGTGGCCTGCCCGCCAGCACCGCGACGTGCGAGATCGTCTCGCTCCTGGCCATCGCGACGGAGACCTGGTCCCTCGGGACGAGGGACGAGATCAAGGCCGTCTCCGCCAGCGAGTAGACGACCCACAGCGTGCCCTCCAGGAAGGCCGCCACCAGTAGGTGCGGGAGCGACGGCCAGTCGAGGGCGAGTGCGAGGAACACGCTGAAGACGGCCAGCCCCCGCAGGGTCTCGGTGAGGAGCATGAGCGAGCGCGGGTTCACCCGGTCGGCCAGGACGCCCGCCGGAATGTAGAAGATCAGGACCGGAAACGTCAGGGCGAAGCTGGTCCAGCCCGCCTGCACCGGAGATCCGGTCAAGGCCAGTGCCAGGAGGGGATAGGCGACGCTCACGGCTCGTGATCCCACGGTGGAGAACGTCAGTCCCAGCCAGACACGGGCGAATTTTCTCATCGGCTAGTTCGAAGTCGCTCTCTAATCCCTGGCCATATCACGACTTAGCCGCCCGCCGTCCCCGCCCGCGTCCCTGGGGACACTTCACAAGGCGACGGAGGATAGAGCTATCCCGACTCCCACCAGATGGCGTTTCCTTACGAAAAGTCGCAGGATTCAACAACAACGAGAGCCCGTTTCAGGGAAACGGGCCCCAGCGGTGTCGCTAAGTCACTTGAGTCCCAAAAGCATAGCGCCGAAAAAGAGCAGCCGGGAAAGGTCGGTCATTCCCATGCCGAGAAAGGGGATGTTTCGGAATCCTTGGTGGAAATCACAGGTCGTCGACGGCGCTCGGTGCCCGAATCGACGCGACCGGTGAGCGGCCCCCGGGGGTGGGGGCCGCCCATGCCGGTTTCGGTCGCCGCGGACGGCCGGTTCCCAGGGGCGGAAATCACTCCGAGGGGGCCGGAAGTTCAGGCGGGCAGCTGGGCGTCCAGGCGGTAGCCGTCCACGGTGACGTAGACCTGGTCGCCCGGCCGGGCGTTCAGGCGCATCAGGACGGGTTGCAGGGAGTCGAAGACAGGGTGGTCCCGCCAGACCAGGACCACCGCGTTGTCACCGGGGCCGGTGACCGAAAGCAGCGTGCCGGGACGCATGCCCAGCCGGGTGGCGTACCCCTCGGGCACGGCCACGGGACCGCCCCGCAGGTGGTCGCTGGTCACCTCGATGCGCTGCCAGCGGCTCGGGTCGGCCGACGGGCTCGCGGGCGGGTGGAGCGGAGCCCGCTGGCTGGTGATCAGGTGCGGCCGGGTGTTACCGCCGGACAGGGCCGACAGCGTGGCCAGGGCGGCGCGGGGATCGATGCTGCCGGTGTTCACCTGCGGTATCGGCTGGCCGCCGCGGTGGTGGTGGCCGTTGGCCCCCGGAGTGCGGCGAGGCAGCTGCCTGGTCGCCTCGGCGGCGGCCTCCTGGGCAGGCGTCTCCTGCCCGCTCGCGGCCAGGGCGTCCAGCCAGGCCTGGGCCGAGTGGGCCCGGATGCCGAGCTGGTGCTCCATGAGCGCGACCGCGTCGGCGTCGATCGGCTTGTTCGCCAGGAGCTGGCGGGTCCGGTCGCGCAGGCCGCCCAGATCGCCCACGACGAGCCAGTCGTCCTGGAGCCGCCGATCGGGCATGAGCGTGACCAGCACCCGCCAGAGCGGGGTCTGGAGGGTGGGGACCTCGATCGGGTGCGCGGGGTCCGCGCCGATGAGCTGGTCCTTGGTGGCGGCGGCGCCCAGCCACTCGGTCAGCCCGAACATGTGCCCGGTCAGCGGTGCGGACTCCGAGGAGCGCAGCCAGAGCAGGATGCGTTCCTCGGCGGTGCGCTGGGCCGTGGAGAGCGCGTCGCGGTCGGCGTTCAGCTTGTGCGCGAGCGCGCGCAGGCTGATCGGGTCGACCGCGAAGAGCCGTTCCACGGCGACCGCGCGCTCCAGCGGGCTCCAGTCGCGGAACATGTTGTCCACCAGGCGCACCAGCGGATAGTCACTGAGGCGCACCGGAGGTTTGGCGGCGGGAGGTTCGGCGGCGGGGGCGGCCGGCTCCGGGGCCGGCGACTGGCGCTGCTCCTGCGGCGCGGGCGGCTGGGCCGGGATCGGTGGCGCGGGCACCTGCGCGGGGGCCTGTTCCTGTGCCGGGGACTGAGCCTGGGCGGCCGGCGCGGCCTGTTCGGCGAGCCCCGGGGTACGGCTGAGCACCTCGCGGAACATGGCGGTGACCAGGACCTCGGGAGAGGCGGGCATCGCGGGCCCGCTCAGGTCTCCCGCGGTCAGGCGGCGCAGGCGGCTCCAGCCGCCCAGCCCGGTGATGGCCAGGCGCGCGGGCTCCGGCCAGTCCGGCAGGGTGGGGTCGACCGTGTGCACGTGCAGGGCGGGCAGCACGTCGCTCAGCGGAAGATGGTCCCAGCGCGACAGCGAGAGCCGGGCCAGCCTGTCGCAGACCCAGTCGAGCCCGGCGGAGCCGAGGGCCTTGGGCAGGGTGACCGAGGACCACCAGCCGGCGGGCAGCCGGGGGTCGGCCAGGGCTTCGGCGACTTGCTGGGGACGGCTCCAGCGCAGGGCTGGGACCAGATCACTCAGGCAGATCGATGACTCGGCATCCATCGGCGGACCGCAACCTCCCCAAAGTGACGCGTGTGGCTAATGGTGCAGCTTACGCCGCAAGCTATCAATTGGTGTTAAGAGGGTAAAGCTCGTTCGTACCCAACTCCGACGGAAGGATACGTGGACGGCCCCCCAGGACCGTCACGGCCTCCGCTCCGGCACGGCGTCCGGCGTCCAGCGCGGCCTCGTCGTCGGCCCCGCTCAGCAGGGCCGTGAGCAACCCCGCGGCGAACGCGTCCCCCGCTCCAATGGAGTCAATCACCTCGGTGGTGAGTGCGGGAACCCGGGCGGTCAACTTTCCGTTCCTGGCCATCAGCGCGCCGCGGGAGCCGAGTTTCACCGCCGCCGCGCCGTAGCGCAGGCTCAGGATCTCCGCCGCGCCCTCGGCCGAGGTCTCGCGGGTGAGCAGCAGCGCCTCGTCCAGATTGGGGATGATCAGCTGGGCGGTCAGGGTCTCCTGGATGAACCGCTCGGCGCCGAACGAGCGCAGGAATCCGGTCGAGGCGGGGTCCACGCTGATCGAGACGCCGCGCCGGGACGCCTCGGCCATGGCCAGCCGGGAAAGCTGGAGCCCCGGCTCGGCGAACAGCGTGTATCCGGACAGGTGGAGGTGGCCCACCCCCTCCAGCAGGCTCTCGTCCCAGTCGCCCGTGCCGATGTGCCCGCCCGCGCCCCGGTTGGTGAGCATGGAACGCTCCCCGGTCACGTCGACCATGGCGATCACCACGGCCGTCGGCCGGTCGGGGTCGACCCGCAGGTGCGGCCGTACCCCGAAGCGCCGCAGCTCGGCGGCGTGCCAGTCGGCGGTGTCGAAGCCGACCCGGGTCAGGATGCGGGTGTCGGCGCCCAGCCGGGCGGCCCAGGAGGCCGTGTTGGCCCCCGAGCCGCCGGGACGCAGCACGATGTCGGCGGCGGTGTCCGTGCCGACGGCCAGGCCGCTTCTGGCCGACCCGCCGTGCAGCGCGACGACGTCGGTCACCACGTCGCCGATGACCAGTAGACCCGTTCCGGTCATGGTTTCCTCAGTTTCCCCGGCTCCAGGAGGCCGCGATCTGCCCGGCGAGGCGGACGTTGCCCCGCACCGCGGCCAGGTTCGCCTCGAGTGAGGCGCCGGCGGTGCCGCGTACCAGGTAACCCAGGAGGAACGGGGTGATGGCCTGGCCGGTGACCTTCTGCTCTTCGGCCGCCGCGAGAGCCTCGGCGAGTACCCGGTCGTGCAGTTCGGGGTCGAGCTGCTCCGACAGCGGCACCGGGTTGGCGACGATCAGCGCGCTCTCCGGTCCGCCCAGCGCGTCCTGGGCCCGCATGATGTCCGCGGCCTCGGCCGGGGTCTCGATCCGCCAGTCGATCGGCTCGCCAGAGGTGTGCAGGTAGAAGCCGGGGAACTCGTCGGTACGGAACCCCGCGACCGTGACGCTACGGGTCTCCAGCCGCTGCAGGGTGGCCCCGACGTCCAGGATCGACTTCACGCCCGCGCAGACCACGGTGATGCGGGTCCGGCTCAGCATGTCGAGGTCGGCCGACTCGTCCTGGCTGTCGGTCCATCCGCGGTGCACACCGCCGAGACCGCCGGTGGCGAAGATCCGGATGCCCGCCCTGGCGGCCAGGAACGAGGTGGCGGAGACCGTGGTCGCCCCGCTCGCCCCGAGTGCGGCGGCGGCGGGCAGATCGCGGAAGCCCAGCTTGCGAAGCCCGGGCTCGCCGGCGATGCGCTCCAGCTGGCTCTTGTCGAGACCGATGCGCGCCACACCGTCCAGTACCGCGATCGTCGCCGGCACCGCCCCGGCCTCGCGGACGAGCTGCTCCAGCTCCAGCGCGACCTCGAGGTTGCGGGGCTGGGGCAGGCCGTGCGAGATGATCGTGGATTCCAGGGCCACGATCGGGGCGCCCTGCTCCAGCGCCTCGGCCACCTCACTCGAGGGGCTCGGCATACCGGTGAGGGACTGTCGGGTGGTACGCATGAGCTGGTTCTGTCTCCTTGTCCGAGGTCGTAATCATTGCTTGCTTTTGGAACGGTGTAAACGACACCGTCTTCCCCAAAAAGAGCACGTTACGGCGGTTGCCGGGAGACGTCCACTTAAAGATCAGCTAATGAGTAGGACTCCGATCAGTGAGATCCCGCCGATGATGGCCGTGGAGATCCCGCCCAGGAGCAGTGACCGCCCGCCCCGCACGAGCTTTCGGAGATCGACACCGGTGCCCAGGGCGAAGAGCGCCGCGGCGAGCAGTGTCGCCGTCAGCCCGGGGACGGCCCGGATGACCTCGGGCGGTACCGCGCCCAGGCTCCGCGCCGCCACGGCCACGACGAACCCGGCGACGAACAGCGGCAGCACCGGTGGCCGGCCCGCCGCCCGCCCGGCCCCGGGGGGTTCCGTCGAGGTACGGCGCAGGGCGGCGGAGGTGAGGCCGACGATCGGGGCCAGCAGCACCACCCGGGCCAGCTTGACGGCCACCGCGCTCACCAGGACCCCCGCTCCGGCCGCCGCGCCGATGGCCGCGACCTGTGCGACCTCGTGAACCGAGGCGCCGGCCCAGATGCCCAGCTGATGCGGTGTCAGGCCCAGCGATCCCGCGAGTAGTGGCAGCGTGACGATCGAGGCGCTGCCGTACAGGACGACCACGCCGACCGCGGCCGCCACGTCGTCGTCGTCGCTTCCCGCGACCTCGTGCATGGCGGCCACGGCCGCCGCCCCGCAGACGGACACGCCGGTCGCGATCAGCAGGGACCTGCGCGGGCTCACCCCGACCCGGCCTCCGATCCACCGCGTCGCCGCGAACGTGACACCGGTCCCCGCCGCGACCACCGCCAGCACCGGCCAGCCGAGCGCCAGCAGTTCCGGCAGCGCGATCTGCAGCCCGAGCAGCACGATCGCCAGGCGGAGCACCCGGCGGGAGACGAACCTCAGCCCGGGGGCCAGCGAACGGTGCAGGCCACCGAGATTGGTGAGCGCGACCCCGAGCGCCACCGCGATCACGGCGGCGCTCACCTCGGGAACGATCCGGGCGATGGCCGTGGCCAGCAGCACCGCGACGGCCACCGCCCCGAGGCCGGGCACGAGCGTCCCGAGCCCCGATGCCGTCGCCGGTGCCCGCCCCGTCGCAGCGGGCGCCGAGGGGGAGTGCCGGGTAGGTCCCGGTGAACGGGCGGGCGGGGAGGAGGGCATTGTCCGAGTGTCGGCGTGGCCCGGCGGGGCCGGTACCCGTCGTCTTGCTGGTAGGTCATAGCCTGGGGCTATGAGTGAGCTGCCCGACATCGAATCCCTGCGCCTGCTCGTCGATGTGGAACGCCTGGGCAGCCTCGGCCAGGCAGCCAGGGCGGCGGGCGTCGCGCAGCCGTCGGTGAGCAAGCGCATCTCGCTGCTGGAACGACGTCTCGGGCTGGAACTGCTGGAACGCACCCCGCGCGGCTCCGTCCTCACCCCGCAGGGCGCGATGGTCTCGGCCTGGGCCGCGCAGGTGCTGGCGGCGGCCGAGGAGCTCATGAGGGGGGTGGAGGCGGTACGGCACGGCCGGGCCGCCCACCTGCACATCGCCGCCAGCATGACCGTGGCCGAGTATCTGCTGCCGCGCTGGCTGGGAGAGCTCCAGAACCGTGAGCCCCAGGTACAGGTCGGCCTGGACGTGCAGAACTCGGCGGAGGTGGCGAAGCTGATCGGCGGTGAGATCGAGCTCGGCTTCGTGGAGGGGCCCTCGGTGCCGTCGGGGCTGGTGTCACGGGTGGTGGCCACGGACCGGCTCGTGGTGGTGGTCGCGCCGGGCCATCCGTGGGCGCGCCGCCGTACCCCGCTGCGCGCCGCCGAGCTGGCCGCCACCCCGCTGGTCGTGCGGGAGCGGGGGTCGGGCACCCGCGAGACGCTGGACGTCGCGCTGACCGGCTACGCCGTCGCCTCCCCGAAGCTGGAGCTCGGTTCCAACGCGGCGGTCAAGGGGGCCGCCCGCGAGGGTGCGGCCCCCGCCGTGCTCAGTGGCTACGCCGTGGAGGCCGAGCTGGCCACCGGCCGCCTGATCGAGGTGCCCACCAAGGACATCGACCTCGCGCGCCGCCTGCGGGCGGTCTGGCGCCGCGGCCGCACCCCCAGCGGCCCCGCCGCCACCCTGCTGAGAATCACCCTCTCCGCCGCCGGGCGGCCGGAGCCCCCGGCTCCACCGTCCGCTCAACCCACAGGGAAGTCTCGTGCTCCACTCTCGCTATGAAGCAGTGATCGTCGGAGGCGGCCACAACGGCCTGGTCGCCGCCGCCTACCTCGCCCGCGCGGGCCGGCGCGTCCTCGTCCTGGAGCGCCTCGACCACGTCGGTGGTCTCGCCGTGTCGGCGCGGGCGTTCCCCGGCGTCGACGCGCGGCTCTCGCGCTACTCGTACCTGGTCAGCCTGCTGCCCGCCAAGGTCGTGGCCGACCTGGGGCTCAACGTCACGCTGCGCCGGCGCCGTTACGCCTCGTACACGCCGGTGGGGGAGAGCGGGCTGCTGGTCGACAACGGCGACGCCGCGCGGACCGCCGCCTCCTTCGCCCGGGTCACCGGGGGCACCGGTGAGCTGGACGCGTGGCGGCGCTTCTACGGGATGACCGCCGACATGGCCGGCAGGGTCGCGCCGACACTGCTGGAGCCTCTCGTCGACCGTGCGGCGATGCGGCGCCTCGTCGGCGACGAGGCGTGGCGCGACCTGTTCGAGCGGCCGATCGGTGAGGTGGTGGACGAGCGGTTCGCCGACGACACCGTACGCGGGGTGATCCTCACCGACGCCCTCATCGGCACCTTCGCCGACCCCTCGGACCCGGGCCTGCTGGCCAACCGGTGCCTGCTCTACCACGTGATCGGCGACGGGACCGGCGACTGGAACGTCCCCGTCGGCGGCATGGGCGCGGTCTCCGGCGCGCTCGCCGACGCCGCCCGCGCCGCGGGGGCGGAGATCCTGACCGGCGCCGAGGTCCTCGCGGTCGACGCCTCGGGCGAGGTCGTCTTCCGCGACGCGGGCGGGGAGCACACGGTGGTGGGCGAGCGGGTGCTGGCCAACGTGCCGCCCGCGGTGCTCGCCCGGCTCCTCGGCGGTGCCGAGCCCGCCCCCGAGGGCGCCCAGCTCAAGGTCAACATGGTGCTGTCGCGGCTGCCCCGGCTGAAGGACCCCGCAGTGGACCCCGAGGCCGCGTTCAGCGGCACGTTCCACATCAACGAGGGCCGCGACCAGCTCGCCCGCGCGTTCGCGGAGGCGTCGGCCGGGCGGATCCCCACGCTGCCCCCGGCCGAGGTCTACTGTCACTCGCTGACCGACCCCTCCATCCTCGGCCAGGGGTTGCGGGAGGCCGGAGCCCACACGATGACGCTGTTCGGCCTGCACATGCCGGCCAGGCTGTTCCGCGACGACCCGGCCGGGGCGCGCGAGGCCGCGCTGCGCGCCACGCTCGCCTCGATGAACCGGGTGCTCGCGGAACCCCTTGAGGACTGCCTGCTGCGCGCCCCGGACGGCGGCCTCTGCCTGGAGGCCAAGACCCCGGTCGACCTGGAGACCGAGGCGGGACTGCCGGGCGGCCACATCTTCCACCGCGACCTGTCCTGGCCGTACGGGGAGCCGGGACGCTGGGGCGTGGAGACCGACCTCGAGCGCGTCCTGCTCTGCGGCGCGGGTGCCAGGCGCGGCGGTGGCGTCAGCGGCATCCCCGGCCACAACGCCGCCATGGCGCTGCTCACCTGAGCCCGTCCGGCCTGGGCGAAGGTGGCCCGAGGCGTTCATCGGGTTCTCATGATGAGCGTCTAACGTGAGGGCCATGGGTGACGGTGAGGCGGCGCGGGTGCTGGTCGTGGACGACGAGCCCGCGCTCAGGGAGGCGCTGCAGAGCAGCCTGGAGTTCGAGGGCTACCGGGTCGGCGTGGCCTCGGACGGCCAGGAGGCGCTGGAGACGCTGAAGCGGGAGCCGTACGAGCTGGTCCTGCTGGATGTGATGATGCCCCGGCTGGACGGGCTGACCGCCTGCCGCAGGCTCAGGGCGGCGGGCAACCACCTGCCGGTGCTCATGCTCACCGCCCGCGACGCCGTGGGCGACCGGGTCTCCGGCCTGGACGCGGGGGCCGACGACTACCTGGTCAAGCCGTTCGAGCTGGACGAGCTGCTGGCACGCGTCAGGGCGCTGCTGCGGCGCGGCGCGCTGAGCGCGCCCGCGGCCGAGGACGACGCGGGCCTGGTCTTCGGCGACCTGCGGATGGACACCGCCAGCCGGGAGGTCACCAGGGCGGGCGAGCGGCTGGAGCTGACCCGTACCGAGTACCTGCTGCTGGAGCTGCTCATGATCCATCCCCGCCAGGTGCTCACCCGCGAGCAGATCCTCAGTGAGGTGTGGGGCTTCGACTTCGAGCCCTCCTCCAACTCCCTCGACGTCTACGTCATGTACCTGCGCCGCAAGACCGAGACCGGTGGGCGTCCCCGGCTGATCCACACGGTCCGGGGGGTCGGCTACGTGCTGCGGAACTCCGCGTGAACGGTCGCCGCTCGCTGCGCTCGCGGCTGACCCTGCTGGTGGCGGCGGCCGTGGCGCTGGCGATCGCGGTCTGCGCGGTGCTGTGCTGGTTCGTCGTCAGAGCCGAGCTGCTGCGGCAGGTGGAGCGCTCCCTGGAGGTGCCGAAGGGGCCGCAGGGCATCGAGTGGATCGAGTCGTACTGCGCGGGGGGCCCGGCGGGGCCGAGGGAGAGCATCGAGCGCAGGCCGCCGTTCCGCATCCCGTCGGTCCAGTTGATCTACGCCGGTGGCGGCAGGTGTGTCATAGGCACCGCACCCGTCAAGGTCACCCCCGCCGACCTGGCCCTGACCCAGGCCCCGCCCGGCACGAGAAGGATCAGGGACGGGGTGACCGACGACGGCGAGGAGGTCCGGGTGATGACGAGGAACGTCGGGCCCGGCATCGCGATCATGGAGTCCCGGTCGCTGGAGGAGGTTCAGACCACCCTCGCGGCCCTGGCCTGGATCCTCGCCGGGGTCACCGCGCTCGGCGTGTTCGGCGCGGCCTCGGCGGGGCTGCTGGTCTCCCGCACCGCGTTGCGCCCGGTCGGCCGGCTGACCGAGGCCGTCGAGTACGTCGCCAGGACCGAGGACCTCGACACCAGGATCCCCGTCGAGGGCACCGACGAGATCGCCAGGCTCGGCGTCTCCTTCAACGCGATGACCACCGCGCTGGCCGGGTCCCGCGAGCGCCAGCGGCGGCTGATCGCCGACGCGGGGCACGAGCTGCGCACCCCGCTCACCAGCCTGCGCGCCAACATCGACCTGCTGCTGCGCAGCGAGAACACCGGGCGTCCGCTCGACCCCGCCCCCAAGCACAGGCTGCTGACCAACCTCAAGGCCCAGTTCGAGGAGATGTCCACGCTCGTCGGCGACCTGCTCCAGCTCTCGCGCGCCGAGGACGAGCATGAGCCGTACGTCGAGGTCGCCTTCCACGAGGTCGTCGAGGAGGCCGTGCGCCGGGCGCGGCTGCGCGCCCCCGACACCCCGATCGAGGTGGAGCTGCTCCCCTGGTACCTGCGAGGTGATCAGGCCGCCCTGGAGCGGGCCGTGGTGAACCTGCTGGACAACGCGGTGAAGTTCTCGCACGGGCGGGAGGGCCCGGTGCGGGTGAGGCTCCGGGGCGGCGAGCTGACGGTCAGGGACCACGGCCCCGGCATCCCCCAGGGGGAGTTGCCGTACGTGTTCGACAGGTTCTGGCGGTCGTCCTCGGCCCGCAGCATGCCCGGGTCGGGGCTGGGGCTGGCCATCGTGGCCAAGGCGGTGCGCGACGCCGGGGGAGTGGTGGAACTGGAGAACGCCGAGGGGGGCGGCATCCTCGCGCGCGTCCGCCTGCCCGGCTCTCCGGCCCGCGCCCACCTCCCCGCGGCGCCGTGAGGTCTCTCATCAGGTGGTGGCCCCGGCGGCCCGGGGGCGGGCGGCCAGGGGCGGGGGGCGGACGACGGCATGGGCGACGCCACGCCCACCGACGAGGAGCGCTACCTGCGTGGCGCCCAGGTCACCAACGCCGACGGCAAAGACGCTCGACTGGGACACCCCGGCTGAACGCCTCGCGGAGCTCCTGGCGACCTGCGTCTGACCGAGGGGCCCTGTTTCGGACGTTGATCAGTGGCTGTCGCCGGTAGGGATGGTTTGTCGTACCTACCTGGCATGATCGCTTGCTGTCCGAGGCGGTTTGCTGTGATCTGATGGGAGTTACAGGCAATGACCATTGATGATGTCCGGAAGCGCGCCGTCCAACCCGAGGATCTCAGCCGGTACATCGTCGAGCGGCTCAACGCGGGCGATGTCGAAGGGCTGGTGGCGCTGTACGAACCGGACGCAGTGCTGGCGTTGCCGGACGGTCAGGTCGCCCAGGGGGCCGAAGAGATCCGTCAGGCATATGAGCGTCTGGTCGCCGATGGACCCACCTTTGCCCCTGGGCGGCAGCAGCCCACGCTGCGTAATGGCGACCTGGCGCTTACCTCGGTGTGCTTGCCCGACGGCGGTATCACCGTCGAGGTGGCTCGCCGTCAGGATGACGGCACGTGGTTGTGGGTGATCGATCAGCCTGGTCTTCTAGATTAGGTCAGAGCCATTCGTCGCCGGCGGCGTGGACGACGACCTCAGCAGCCCCCGCTTCGTATATCTCCTCGTCCAGCACTATGCCGAGGGTGATCTCGGTCGGTTTCATGTCACCCACGTTGGCCGATCCTCTGGTCTCCGACTGGGTTTCCGTCTTCCCCCAACGCGGGGAACACGGAAACCCAGTCGGCTCGCGCCATGCTGACCGCTGCCAGTAAGCGATCACTGTGTTGCGACGATCCCTCGAATGCGCCCGCGGCCGGGGGCTTTTCGTGTCTCACCGGCCTATACGCAGCCGGGCCCGCCCAACTCGCTGCCGGTGGCCTGATCGGCCGGTGCGAAGGACGGGGGCGCACTCGCGGACGGTCCCAGGCCCCGGCTGCGCGCGCCGGGGCTCCTTCGTTTTCTCACCCGGTGTTAACGGTCGCCTCAGGATCGCCCAAGGTCACCTGATGACTCTGGGGCCATGAGAGAACCGAGCCCTCACCCCGGGAGAGCAGCGTGAAGCAGGCGACAGCGCCGGCGCGCACCCGAACGGTCGAGATCGTGGTCCCCGTCCACAACGAGCAGCGGGTGCTCGACGAGAGTGTCCGCCGCCTGCACGCCTACCTCACGGGAACCTTTCCCTACGGCTTTCGCATCACGATCGCCGACAACGCCAGCACCGACGCCACCTGGCAGATCGCCACCGACCTCAGCCGCGAGCTGTCCGGCGTGCGCGTCCTGCACCTCGACGCCAAGGGCCGGGGCCGGGCACTGCGCAGGGCATGGTCGGCCAGTGACGCCGACGTGGTCGGCTACATGGACGTGGACCTCTCCACGGACCTGGACGCCTTCCTGCCGCTGGTGGCCCCGCTGCTTTCCGGCCACAGCGACCTGGCCATCGGCACTCGGCTGTCTCGGGGGGCCAACGTCGTCCGCGGGCCGAAACGGGAGTTCATCTCGCGGACGTACAACCTGCTGCTCCGCTCGGCGATGGGGGCACGGTTCTCCGACGCGCAGTGCGGTTTCAAGGCGGTGCGCACCGAGATCGCGCAGGCGCTGCTCCCCGCGGTCGAGGACGAGGAGTGGTTCTTCGACACCGAGCTGCTGCTCCTGGCCGAGCGGCACGGTCTGCGCATCCACGAGGTGCCCGTCGACTGGGTGGACGACCCCGACAGCCGCGTCGACATCGTCAGAACCGTCAGGGACGACCTCAGGGGGATGGCGAGGGTGGCGCGGAAGACGTTGTCGGGGGCGGCCAGGATCCCGGTCCCGCCGCGGGTGCGGGCGGCGCGGCTGCCCGGGGGCATGGCCCGCCAGCTGCCGAGCTTCGCCGTCATCGGCGTGGTCTGCACCCTGGCGCACCTGGCCCTGTTCGTTACCCTGCGCCTGGTGATGCCCGCCGTCGTGGCCAACGGGGTGGCCCTGCTCGTCACCGCGGTCCTCAACACCGCGGCCAACCGGCGCTTCACCTTCGGCGTCACCGGCCGCATCGGAGCCCTCCGTCACCAGCTCGAAGGCGGCCTGGCCTTCCTCGTCGGCCTGTCGCTGAGCACCGGCGGCCTGGCCCTGCTCAACCTCGTGGCACCCGCGGCGTCCACCGCCGCGGAGGTCGCCGCGCTCGTGACGGCCAACGCCGTCGCCACCCTCGTACGTTTCCTGATGCTCCGCACCTGGGTCTTCAACCCCCGCCGCGCCAAGGAGAACAGCCGATGACCACCCACACCTCGCCGGACGCGGTGCTGCCGACTTCGGGCGGGCGGCACACCGCCGGGCAGGGCGGGGTGCGGCGGGTGTTCCTCGGCGCCCAGGGCGACCCCCGCTGGGCGCGGCCCGGCCTGTGGGGGATGCTCGCGCTGGCCACCGTCCTGTACGTCTGGGCGCTGGGGCGCAACGGTCACGCCAACGAGTACTACTCCGCCGCGATCCTGTCGGGCACCCAGAGCTGGAAGGCGTTCTTCTTCGGAGCCCTGGACGCGGGGTCGTTCATCACCGTGGACAAACCACCGCTCGCGCTCTGGGTGATGGGGCTGTCCGCGAGGATCTTCGGGTTCGGCACCTGGAGCATGCTCCTGCCCCAGGCCGTCGCCGGGGTCGCCGCCGTCGCCGTGCTCCACTCGGCGGTGCGAAGAGCCATGCCCGGCGGGTACGGCCACGTCGCCGCACTGGTCGCGGCCCTGGTGATGACGCTGACCCCGATCACCGTGGCCATCAACCGGGACAACAACCCCGACACCCTCCTCGTCCTGCTGCTGGTGCTCGCGGCCTGGTTCTGCCAGGAGGCGGTACGCACCGGCCGGATGCGTGCGCTCGTCGTCTCGGCGGTGCTCGTCGGCCTGGCGTTCAACACCAAGATGCTCCAGGCCTACCTGGTGCTCCCGGCCTTCGCCCCGCTCTACCTGGCCATGGCTCCGGGGGCGCCGCTCCGCCGTCTCGGGCACCTGCTCGCCGCGGGCGCCGCGCTGGTGGTCTCCAGCGCCTGGTGGATGGTGATCGTGGACCTGTGGCCCGCGTCGAGCCGCCCCTACATCGGCGGCAGCACCGACAACTCCGTCCGGGACCTCGTCATCGGCTACAACGGCCTCGGACGGATCTTCGGCAACGGCGGGGGCCGGGCCGGGGGTGGCATGGGGTTCGGCGGTGAGGCGGGCGCCGGGCGCCTGTTCAACGACATCATGGCCGGGCAGATCTCCTGGCTGCTGCCCTTCGCCGTGATCGCCCTGGTCGCCGGCCTGGCCCTGACCGCCCGCGGCCCGCTCCGCGACGCCAGGATCGCCCTGCTGCTGTGGGGCGGCTGGCTCGTGGTCCACTACGTCGTGTTCAGCTTCTCCAGCGGCACCTTCCACCCGTACTACTCCACCGCGATGGCCCCGGCCGTCGCCGCTCTGACCGGTCTCGGCGGGGTGCTCGGCTGGAGGGCCTACCGGCACTCCAGGGCGTGGTCGTGGGTGCTGCCCGCGGGGATCGCGGTCACCGGGGCGTGGGCGTTCACCGTGCTGCACCGCAGTACGGACTTCGTGCCCTGGCTGGCCTGGGCGGTCGCCGCGATCACGGTGACGGCGGTCGCCGGGCTGTTCCTGGCCCGCCTGGGGCCGCGGCTCCGGCTGCGGATCGCCGCCGTTGCGCTGACGGCCGGGCTGGCCGCCGGCCTCGCCGGTCCCGCCGCCTACGCGCTGACCCCGCTCGGCTCGGCCGTCAACGGCACCAACCCCACCGCGGGTCCCGCGGGGAGCGGCGGCTTCGGCGGCATGCGGGGCGGCTTCCCCGGAGGCGCGAGAGGAGGGGGCGCCGAGGGTGACGGCGGACCTCCCGGTGGCGTACCGGGACAGAACTCGCAGCAGGGGGTGACCGGTGACGCCGTTCCGCGGACGCGCTACGGCCTCCCGGCCGGAGGCGGCATGCGTGGTGGCGGCCCCGGCGGTGCCATGGACCGGCAGATGATCGAATACCTGAGGAGGAACCGGGACGGCGCGACCTGGCTGGTGGCGGTGAGCAGCGCGCAGGGCGCCTCCTCGGCCATCCTGTCGACAGGGCTGCCCGTCATCGCGATGGGCGGCTTCACCGGGAGCGACCCCGCCATGACCGTGGACCGGCTCAGCGGGCTCGTCTCCTCGGGGCGGCTCAGGTACGTGATGACCGGAGGCGGCCGGGGCGGGCCCGACGGGGGCGGGTCCCAGGTGACCGAGTGGGTGCGGGCCAACTGCACGGCGGTCAAGGCGTCGGAGTACGGCGGCTCCACCGACCAGTCCCTGTACCGCTGCGGCTGAGCCGGCGGGCCGGCCTGTCTGCCGGGCGGCCGGAGCCGTGCCGCTCCCGCTCTCCTCGCCCGTACGACAGGGGCGAAGTCATTGACTGATTGACCAATCAGTAGTATGGAGGCGGTGTGCCCGCGCTGCTGTAGTCTTGCGCCGTGCACAGCGGAGGAGGGGCGCGCAGCAGCCGCGCCGACCAGGCCGACCAGCGCCGAGCGGAGCTCCTTGAAGCCGCCAGGCGGGTCGTGCTCGAGCGCGGGCTGGCCAGTACCCGTGTCGCCGACATCGCCAAGGCGACGAACGTGAGCGGTGGCCTGATCCACTACCACTTCGCCACCAAGGACGATCTCATCACCGAGATGCTCCGCAGCACCAGCGACTCGGAGATCCAGCGGCTGAAGGAGATCGTCGCGGGCCCCGGCACCGCCGTCCAACTCCTCGACCGTGTCCTGCGCTTCTACATCCCGGCCTCCCGCTCCGACCAGAGCTGGATCCTCTGGGTCGACGCCTGGGCCGTGGGAGTGCGCGAGGAGCACGTCCGCACCATCCTGCTGGAGCTTGAGGGCGCCTGGATCGAGATCCTCAGCCAGGTGATCTCCGCCGGCGTGGCCTCGGGTGAGTTCACCTGCGACGACCCCCTGGGCTCGGCCGAGCGGATCGACGGCATGCTCGACGGCCTCGTGGTCCGGTACACCCTGCACACCGGCAACATGTCGCGGAGCCGGATGCTCCATCACGCCAGGGTCGCCGCCGCCAGGGAGGTCGGCCTGCACCTCTCGGACTTTCCCGACGAGCCGGCCGAGGCTTCGTAGCGGCGGGCCGGGCGGGGGAGACCCCGTGGCCGCCGGGTCAGACCTGGGGGGTGGGCAGGGCCGCGAGGAGGAAGGCCAGCCGCGCCGCGGCACCGTCGATGTTCTCGCTGGTGCCGAGCCGGTAACCCCACGAGGTGATGAAACGGCCGTCCTGGGAGCAGGTCACGGTCTCGGCCAGGGTGCTGCTGAAACGGTTGCGGACGTACACGTACGCGGGATCACCGAACGAGATCCGCTGTACGGAAAGGTCGGCGTGCAGTCGTATCGCAGCAACGAACCTCTCCAGACAAGACAGCGTGTCCAGCATCGTGCGTCACCTCCGTCTCGACAGAGAATTGCACGATCTTGGGATGCTAATCAAGCAATTGCGGTGTTTACTCCCTCGGCTGCCCGGAGAAATCGTTGAGTACTCGGACGATCACCGATCTGGCGTCCTCCCCGAAGGCCGCGACCTCGCAGAGTTCCTCGAAGGTCCGCGCGTAGAAGGCGACGTCGTCCGGGTCGCGGAGAAGCAGGTCCCTCGTCCTGGTCGGCACCGCGACATGGTCGTCGTCGTACATCCAGAAACCGTTGAGCGGTGCCGAGGGCAGGGGCGCCTCGAAGGGGATCACACCGAACTCCACGTTCGGCAGCGCGGTCACCGCCAGTAACCGGTCGAGCTGCCCGCGCATCACGTCCAGCGGGGCCAGCCGGTAGCGCAGCACCGCCTCCGGCAGGACGAACCTGAACCGCCTGCTCTGGTCGTAGAGGATGTCCTGGCGCCGCATACGGACCCGGATGGCCGCGTCGATCTCGTCGGGGGACAGGTAGAGGCGCTTGATCCGAGTGAAGATGCTCCGGGCGTACTCGGTGGTCTGCAGCAGGCCGATGACCACGCCGGGCTCGAACACCCGCAGCAGCGTGGTCCGCGCCTCCATGTCGCGGACGTCCTCCTGGAGGGCGGCCAGCCCGCTGCGGTGCCGCTGCCGCCAGGAGTCCTGGCGATCCAGGAGGCCCAGTGCCCGCTCCACCAGCTCCTCGACCACCTCGGGGGAGGCGTCTGTGGCCTGCGCCCACTGGACGATGTCGTCCTCGGTGACGGCCTGGCGGGCGTTCTCGATCCGGGAGACCTTGGAGGCCTGCCACCTCAGCCGTTCGGCCAGTTCCTTGCCCGACAGATGAGCGGTCTCCCGCAGGTGCCGCAACCGCGCGCCGAGTTCGGTTCTGGCCTGTTGGAACCCGCTCACACGATCTCCCCGGCCGCTCTCGCCCGCCTGTTCCTCCCGCGGGTTCACGTCATCCCCCGCGTGGTGCGCACGAGGCTAGACCCGAGCATGTGGATCAAGCCAGAGAGCACTCCTAATCGTGACCAATATTTACAGAAAGTACCCGGCGTGCGATGTCCACGAGCAACTCGCGGGGCACCTCGACGGCGGTTTCACCCTCCAGGACGTGGCGCAGGTCGGCCAGCGCCTCCGCGTCGGTCACCCGAAGGCCCTGCACCACGACGGTCCCGCGATCGGTCTCGTAGAGGGAGGGGCAGGCGCCCGCTTCGGAGGTTGAACCAAGGAACCGGAGGCGCATGACTGAATCCTTCCCCGAACCACACTCACGGAGCAATTGCGAGCAATCCTAGAGTTTGGAGGGTTGCATGAAGGTTTCAAGCACCAGATAACGCACATTCCACTTATTTCGCCTTATGTCACATGAACGTGCGGGCGCGGGCGAACAGGTTCAGCGTGGTCGCGTGGAGCAGATCCCCGAGTTCCCTGGGCGCCTTGCCCGCGCACGCGCGAGCGTGCGTGCCCTCCAGCACGATGCCGAGCTTGAAGCAGGCCAGCACCGCGTACCAGTCGACGGCGGACAGATCGCGGTCGGACAGGGCCGCGTAGCACTCGACGAGCTCGGCGGCCGGGGCCAGCCCGGTGACGCCGCCGGAGATCACGCCCACGCCGTCGGCGGTCGGCCAGGTCGCCAGTAGCCACCCCAGGTCCAGCAGCGGGTCGCCCACCGTGCACATCTCCCAGTCGACGATCGCGGCCACCCTGGGCCCGTCACCGGCGAACATGAGGTTGGCCAGGTGGTAGTCGCCGTGCATGATCCCCGGGGTGAACTCCTTCGGCCGGTTGCGCTCCAGCCAGCCGGCCGTCTCCGCCAGTCCGGGGATGTCGGGCCCCGGATACCCGTCCAGTGCCCCGTAGCCGTCCAGTTCGCCCATCCAGCGCGGTACCTGCCGCTCCAGGAACCCGTCGGGGCGGCCGAACCCGTCGAGCGCGCCGTGGTCCACCCGCCCGAGGTCGGCCAGCGCCGAGGCCGCCTCCAGGCCCATCCGGTACCGGATCGCGGGATCGCTCGCGTGCGGCTCGGGCAGCCCGACCGTGGGGTTGAAACCCTGGACCGGTTCCATCAGATAGAAGACCGCGCCCATGACGCTCTCGTCGGTGCAGGCCGCGACGAGGCGCGGCGCCGCCACCGGCGTGTCGCGCAGCACCGCCAGCACCCTCGCCTCCCGGCGGAGTACCTCGTTGCTCCTGGCGCGCGGATGCAGCGGCGGCCTGCGCAGCACGTACTGAGCCCCACCCCGCTCGAAGCGGACCATGACGTTCTGCGTTCCGCCCGCCACGGGCGCGACCCGCTCGAACGGCCCGTGGGGCAGCCCCTGCGCGTCCATCCACGCACCGAGCACGCCGAAGTCGATCACGTTGACGTCGATGTGCGCGGCCGTCATGCATCCTCCTTGACCGAATTATATTCTAGTCAGAGTGAATCTATGATCTCCGCCCGCGACGGTCAATACCGTCCATACCGCGACGGCCGTTCCGATCGGGGGATCACAGCAGGCGCCGCGGGATGTCGGCGAGTACGGCGCGGAGTTCCTCACCGAGGGCCTTGGCCTGGGCGTCGAGGCGAGGACTGGCGGCCACGCCCCGGCCGAGGAGGCCGTGGACGACGAAGTTGAGGGCGAGCAGGTTGGGCAGCTCGAAGCGCTCGACGTTCAGCTCCGCGGTGCAGGGCAGGAGCCCGGCCAGGCGCTCGACCGTCAGGTAGTCCTCCAGCCACCCGAACTGCTCGGCGGTGCGGACCCAGACCCCCAGGTTGGCGTTGCCACCCTTGTCCCCGGACCGGGCACCCACGATCGAGCCCAGCGCGACCCGCACCGTCCCGCCGTCGCCGTCCGCGCCCCGCGGGCCGCCCGGCGCGCCCCCCGCCGGTGCTCCTGGGCGCGTGACCGGGGGAGGGGGAGCCTGCCCGGACCGCCCCCGCTCGCCGTCCCCCGACGCGTCCGGCACCGTGGGGAGCTCGCGGCCGTCGAGCCAGACGCGGGCCCGCACCGCCTCCGCCGGGACGAGTGTGGGCCAGTAGACCCCGTACGGCGAGGCGTCACCGGGAGGGGTCAGCCCGTAAAAACCGGGGTAGCTCGCCAGGCCGGTCTCGACCACGGCCGAGGAGAAGACGCGTCCGGCCCTGCGCCGGTCGGCGTCCATCACGGTGACGCGCAGCAGGGCGGTTCCCGCCAGCGGGGTGAGCTCGACGTGGACCTCGTCGAACGACTCCCTCGGCACCCGGGCCCAGATGGCCTCCTGGGCGAGCTCGGCCTTGGCCTCGATGTCCAGGCCGGTCAGGACGAGCGTCATGGTGTTGCGGTAGCCCGCCAGGTAGTTGACGGCGACCTTGAGCGTGGCGGGCGGGGCCTCGCCGCGCACCCCCGAGACGCGGACCCGGTCGGGGCCCTGCTGCTCCAGCCGGATCGTGTCGAAGCGCGCGACCACGTCGGGGCCGGGATAGCGAGGTGAGGCGATCTCGTACAGCAGCTGCGCGGTGACCGTGCCGACCGAGACCAGCCCCCCGGTCCCGGGATGCTTGGTGACCACGCTGGAGCCGTCCGCCTCCAGCTCCACCAGCGGGAACCCGCAGCGCGCCAGGTCGGGCACCTCGCCGAAGAACGCGTAGTTACCGCCGCTCGCCTGGCAGCCGCACTCGATGACGTGCCCGGCGACCACGGAGCCGGCCAGCGCGTCGAGATCGCCGGGCCCCCACCCGTACCGCCAGATTCCCGGCCCTGTGACCAGGGCGGCGTCCGTGACGCGGCCGGTCACCACCACGTCCGCCCCGGCGGACAGGGCGGCGGCGATCGGGCGGCCCCCCAGGTAGGCGTTGGCGGTCAGGGCGGGCGCGGGCAGCGGCTCGCCGGTGTCGGCGTTCGGCGCTCCGCCCAGGTCGTGGCCGGTGAGGTCGTCACCGGTGACGTGGGCGACCCGCACCGGCAACCCGAGGCGTGCCGCCAGCTCGGTCACCGCCCCGGCGCACCCGGCGGGATCCAGGCCGCCCGCGTTGGAGACGATCTTGATGCCGCGTTCCAGGCAGGTCCCGAGGACCTCCTCCAGCTGCTTGAGGAAGGTCGGCGCGTAGCCGGGGCGGCCCTTGAGCCGGTTCCCGGCCAGGATCAGCATGGTCAGCTCGGCGAGCCAGTCGCCGGTGAGCACGTCGATCGGGCCGCCCTCCACCATCTCCCTGGCGGCCGACAGCCGGTCGCCGTAGAAGCCGGAGCAGTTGGCGATACGCAACATCGGATCTCCTCGGGCGGGTATCGGCAGGCGGTGTCAGCCCGCCTCGGAGGCGGGGATCCAGGACGCGGGCCGCTTCTCCATGAAGGCGGCGATCCCCTCCTGTCCCTCGGCGGAGGTGAAGCGCCGGGCGGACAGCTCGGCCATCTGGCGCATGCCCTCCTCGACACTCAGCTCGGGCACGGTCCGCACGAGCTGCTTGGTGAGAGCGAGCGACTCGGGGCCGCCGCGCAGCAGCATGCCGGTGTAGTGGGCGACCGTCGCGTCCAGCTCCTCCTCGGGCACGGCGCGGGTGAGCAGCCCGATCTCCCTGGCGCGGGCGGCGTCGAACGTCTCCCCGGTGAGCAGGTACTCGGCGGCGGCGCGCGGGTCGAGCCGCCGCAGCACGGTCACCGAGATCATCGCGGGCACCACGCCGAGCCGCACCTCGCTGAAGGCGAACGACGCCGAGTCGGGGGCGATCGCGAAGTCGCAGGCCGCCACCAGACCGAGCCCCCCGGCCCTCGCGGTGCCGTTCAGCCTGCACACGACCGGCTTCGGGCTCTCCCAGATCAGGCTCATGATCTCCGGAAACGACGCGGTCACCGGCGCCTCGTGCGCGCCACGGGGGGTCACCCGCTGCTCCTTCAGATCGGCGCCCGCGCAGAACACCGGCCCGGTCCCGGTGAGCACGATCACCCGGACGCTCTCCTCGGCCAGCGCCCAGTTGAGCCGGTCCTCCAGATCGCCCAGCAACCGCACCGACAGGGCGTTGCGGTTGCGGGGGGAGTCGAGGGTGATCGTCGCCACCCCTCCGGACACCTCCCCGTGCACCAGGCGCTCCACCGGCCAACCCCCATCGGTTCTCATCTGAATCCTTCCAGCCGCAAGACCCCGTACTCCGGCTCCGGAGAGCCCGGGGAGGGGATCAAGTCTGCTCCTCGATCACGACCAGCACGAACCCGGCCTCGACCTGGCGGCCCGGCGCCACGTTCACCGCCGCCACCGTGCCCGGTGCGGGTGCGGTGATCCGGTGCTCCATCTTCATGGCTTCGAGCACCACGACCACCTGCCCCCCACCGACCCTCTCGCCGGGTTTGACGTCGATCCGCAGCACGGTACCGGGCATGGGTGCCAGCAGGGAGCCGGGGAGCACCTGCTCCACCGGCGCAGGCAGGCGCTCCAGCGGGGTGAGCCGTACGGAACCGAGCGGGGAGTCCACGTGCGTCACGCCGTCGTAGCGGGCCACGGCGAACCTGTGCCGCACGCCGGAGGTCTCCAGTACGACGAGCGAGGGCGTCGCGCCGACCAGAACGGTATCGGGGAACCCCTCGGCACGCAGGCCGGCCCTGGTGATCCGGTAGGAGATCTCCGTCTCCGCGAACGCGGTGCGCTGCGGCTGCGACACCACGTTGCGCCATCCGCTCGGCAGTCCCACCTGCACCGTCGCCGCCGCGCGGTTGGCCGACGCCCCCGCGAGCGCGGCGGCGAGGGCGGACAGGCGCACGGCCCCCGGCCCGGCTCCGGCGGCCTGCCGTCCGGGCGCCGACCCGGTGAGGCCGTGTTCGGTCAGGAAACCCGTATGGGTCTCCCCGGCGAGGAACGCCGGATGGCGCAGGACCTCGACCAGCAGGTCCCGGTTGGTGACGGGGCCGTGGATCCGCGCGCCCGCCAGCGCGAAGGCCAGCCTCCGCACGGCGTCGGAGCGACTCGCGCCGTAGGAGACGACCTTGGCGAGCATCGGGTCGTAGTGCACCCCGATCACCGAGCCGTCCTCGACGCCGGAGTCCAGCCGCAGTCCGTGCCGCCCGCCGGACGCGGGCGCGAAGCGGGAGTCCACGCCGGGGATCTCGAGGCGGTGCAGGGTGCCGCTCTGCGGGAGCCAGTCGCGGGCCGGGTCCTCGGCGTATAGGCGCGCCTCGACGGCGTGCCCGGACGGCTCGGGCGGTGACGCGGGCAGCCGGGCGCCCTCGGCGATCCGCAGTTGCAGCTCGACGAGGTCGACGCCGTAGACGCACTCGGTCACCGGGTGCTCCACCTGCAGGCGGGTGTTCATCTCCAGGAAGGCGACCGTGTCGCCCCTGACGAGGAACTCGACGGTTCCGGCGCCGACGTAGTCGATGGCCCGCGCGGCGGTGACCGCCGCGTCGCGCAGCCGCGCCCGCGTCACCGGGGAGATCGCCGGGGAAGGGGTCTCCTCGATCACCTTCTGGTGCCGCCGCTGGATCGAGCACTCCCGCTCGCCCAGCGCCCACACCGTCCCGTGCCCGTCGGCCAGGATCTGCACCTCGATGTGCCGGGCGCCCTCCAGCAGGGGCTCGACGAACACCGTGCCGTCCCCGAACGCCGACGCGGCCTCGGCGCGCGCCGACTCGACCGCCTCCGGCAGGTCGCCGGTCAGCCGTACGACGCGCATCCCGCGCCCGCCGCCCCCGGCCGACGCCTTCACCAGCAGGGGAAGGGGGCCGCCCATCGGGGTGAACACGGCGTCCAGGTCCCGTTCCAGGTCGTCCGTCGAGTGGCCGGGACCCGTGGTGAATCCCGGCAGCACCGGGACCCCCGCGGCCGCCATCAGCTCCTTGGCCTCGATCTTGGAGCCCATCGCGGCGATGGCGTCGGCCGGTGGACCGACCCAGGTCAGGCCGGCGTCCCGCACGGCCCGGGCGAAGGCGGCGTTCTCCGACAGGAAGCCGTAGCCGGGATGGACCGCGTCCGCCCCCGATCTGCGGGCCGCGTCGATGATCTTCTCCACCGACAGGTAGGTGTCGGCGGGTCTGACACCGCCGAGCCGCACCGCGTGGTCCGCCTCGGCCGCGTGCGGGGCGTCGGCGTCGGCGTCGGAGAAGACCGCGACGGTCTCGATGCCGAGGTCGCGGCAGGTACGGAAGACGCGGCGGGCGATCTCACCCCGGTTCGCGACGAGCAGGCGGCGGATCGGCGAGGCGGTCACGGGCATGTTCGCGGGCATGTTCGCGGGCATGGTCACATCCGGAAGACGCCGAAGCCCGCGGGCTCCGGGGCGGGGGCGTTGTGTACGGCGGACAGGCACAGGCCCAGGACCGTCCGGGTGTCGCGGGGGTCGATCACCCCGTCGTCGTAGAGGCGGCCGGAGAGGAAGAACGGCAGCGACTCGGCCTCGATCTGCGCCTCGACCATCCGGCGCATCGCCGCGTCGCCCTCCTCGTCGTAGACCTGCCCCCGGGCCTGGGCCGCGGCCCTGCCGACGATGGACAGCACTCCGGCGAGCTGGGCGGGCCCCATGACCGCCGACTTCGCACTGGGCCAGGAGAACAGGAAACGAGGGTCGTAGGCCCGGCCGCACATGCCGTAGTTGCCCGCTCCGTACGAGGCGCCCATGACGATCGTGAGGTGCGGGACCGTCGAGTTGGACACCGCGTTGATCATCATGGCGCCGTGCTTGATGATGCCGCCCTGCTCGTAGTCCTTGCCGACCATGTAGCCGGTGGTGTTCTGCAGGAAGACCAGCGGTGTGCGGGCCTGGCCGGCGAGCTGGATGAACTGCGCGGCCTTCTGCGCCTCCTCGCTGAACAGTACCCCCCGGGCATTGGCCAGTATCCCGATCGGGTAGCCGTGCAGGCGGGCCCACCCGGTCACCAGGCTCCCGCCGTACAGGGGTTTGAACTCGTCGAACTCGCTGCCGTCCACGATCCGCGCGATCACCTCGCGCGGGTCGAACGGGATCTTCAGGTCCTCGGGTACGATGCCCAGCAGCTCGTCCTCGTCGTACAGCGGGTCACGCACGGCCCCGGCGGAGGCGCCGAGCCTTCGCCGGTTCAGGCCCCTGACGATCTGCCGCCCGATCCGCAGCGCGTCGTGCTCGTCGGCGGCCAGGTAGTCGGCCAGCCCGCTGACCCGGGCGTGCATCTCGGCACCGCCCAGCGACTCGTCGTCGGACTCCTCCCCGGTGGCCATCCTGACCAGCGGCGGCCCTCCGAGAAAGACCTTCGCCCCCTCCTTGACCATGACCACGTGGTCGCTCATCCCCGGTACGTACGCCCCGCCGGCGGTGGAGTTGCCGAAGACCAGGGCGATCGTGGGGATCCCGGCCGCCGACAGGCGGGTCAGGTCGCGGAAGATCCGGCCGCCGGGGATGAAGATCTCCTTCTGGGTCGGCAGGTCGGCCCCGCCGGACTCCACCAGATTGATCAGCGGCAGCCGGTTCTCGAAGGCGATGTCGGCCGCCCTGAGCGTCTTGCGCAGCGTCCACGGGTTGGACGAGCCGCCCCGCACCGTCGGGTCGTTGGCGACGAGTACGCACTCGACGCCCTCGACCACCCCGATCCCGGTGACCACGCTCGCCCCCACGGGGAAGTCGCTGCCCCAGCCCGCCAGCGGTGAGAGCTCCAGGAACGCCGAGTCGGGATCGACGAGCAGCTCGATCCGTTCCCTGGCCAGCAGCCTGCCCCGCGCGCGATGCCGGTCGACGTACTTCTCGCCGCCGCCGGCCACCGCTCTGGCCTGCTCGGCGTCGAGCTCGGCCAGCTTGGCGAGCATCGCCTCGCGCCGGGCCAGGTAGTCGTCACCGGAGGTGTCCAGCCGGCTCACGAACCCGCCTCCTTTGTTGACGTTGGCGTCATGTTGTTGCCCCGGCTCGCGGGCGTCAGGCCGATGGCCCGGGCCCAGAGCGTGGAGAGCATGGTTACGGCGGTCCGCTCGTCGGCGTGCTCGCCGAGGTCGAGCCAGACGTGGGCGAAGTGCTCGACCATCCCGCCCAGCATCACGGCGGTCAGCCGGGGGTCCAGCGACGGATCGGCCAGACCCTGCTCCTGCAGGCGCCGCAGCCCCTCCGCGCCGCGCCGCACGAAGACCTCGCGCAACTCGAGCAGGAGGCCGCGGAACCCCTCGTCGGCGATCGCGACCTGCTCCAGCATCCTTACCAACCGGGAGTTGGTGGCCCAGGCGCGCAGGTAGAGCAGGTTGGCGGCCTCGATGCGGGCGTACGGGTCGTCGGGAGCGCTGGGCCCGACCACGTTGGCGGTGAACATCTCGCCCACCACGGTGGCCGCCACCTCACGGAACAGCTCCTCGCGTGAGCCGAAGTAGGTGTAGAAGGTGCCGTGTGAGACACCGGCGCGCGCGCAGACGTCGTCGACACGCACGGCGTCGTAGCCTCGCTCCTCGAACATCTCCCGTCCGGCCTGGACGAGCGCCGCTCGCGTGCGCCGGCCCCGGGTGCTGAGCGTCTCAGACTTGACGATCACGTCAGTTACGGTAACCCAGAACCCATGCGCCTGCCAGAGGCCGGGATGGATTCGATGTCGCCCTCACCCCGGCGAGGCCGCCGCTGCCGGCTCCGACAGCGCCGGAGCCGTCCCGCCCGTCGACACCGCTGATCGAGCCCGGCTCTGACCGAATTCAGATCGCGGTCAGGTCCACGGTGACCCGCGCCGCCGGTACGGGTCGCGCCCGGTGCCAGGAGGTTCCAGCCCATAGGTGCAGCGCCTCGGCGTCCCCCTGTGCCGCGGCGGCGCGCCGCAGCGGCGCCGTCAGGTGATGGACCTGCGGATAGGCCGCGGGCGCCCGGCCGGAGTACTCCGTCATGAACCGGTTGACCAGGCCACGCGCCGGACGTCCGGTGAAGGCCCTGGTCATGGCGGTCCGGGTGAAGCGCGGATCGGTCAGCGCCGCGCGGTGGACCGCGCCGGTGCCGCTCTCGGGACAGAGGAGGAAGGCGGTGCCCGCCGCGGCCGCGACCGCTCCCGCGGACAGGACCCGGGAGACGTCGGCGGCCGAGGCGATACCGCCGGCCGCGATGAGAGGAAGCCGTGACACCTCACGTATCCGGAGCAGCAGGCGGTCCAGGCCCATTCCTTCCGCGTCCGTGTTGGCGAACGACCCCCGATGCCCGCCCGCCTCCTCTCCCTGGACGCACAGCACGTCGGCGGCCGAGGCCAGCCGGGCCTCGGCCACCGACGTCACGGTGACCACCACCGCGGTCCCCTTGCGGCGGAACGCCCGGACGAGTTCGTCCTCGGGACAGCCGAACGTGAATCCCACCACCGCGGGCGGATCCGCGAGCAGATCCTCGATCTTGGCCGTGAAGTCGTCGTCGCCGCCGCGCGGGACCCCGAGCTCGGTACCAAGCCGCCGCGCCTCCCCCTCGATGGCTCGCGCATAGGCGCCGAGTTCGGCCTGATCGGCCTCGTCGGCCGTAGGCATGAACACGTTCACTCCGAACGGACGAGACGTGAGTTCGCGCGTCCGCTCGATCTCCTGCCGCATCTGCGCGGCCGTCTTGTAACCGGCCGCGAGAAATCCCAGACCTCCGGCGCCGGACACGGAGGCGGCCAGTTCGGGCGTGGACGCCCCGCCGGCCATCGGAGCCTGGACGATCGGCAGCCTGGACGGCCACGGCATCGGGTCAGGCATCGGTTTCTCCTCTCGGCACTCCATGGTCTGGAAAACCTATGCCGCCGATCAGCACATCCCACTCGCGGGTTCACGGTAAATCCAGATCAAGTACCTGGCGCGCCAGGTACCCGGCAAACGCCACTGCGCGCAGGTCAGGACGGCCGTATCCATGGCCTTGAAGACATACCCCGGCGTCTCCGAGCGGAGCCGCCTGGAGATCTCCTGCCGACTCCGGGCCGGCCGGACGCCGGGGTCGTCCTGGTCGTGGGCGGGACGCTCACGCGGTGGACGAGGTGCGGCGGCGACGTCACGCGGGCCACCGAGGAGTATGCGACAGCCCTCGTGCTCAACCGCAGTGGCTCCAGCCGCTCTTCCAGGACAGCGACCCGTGCGAGCCTCCCCAGATGACGCACTTCTTGGCCCCGGACAGGCGTACCGGGCCCGCGTAGACGGTGAACTTGCCGGGGTTGCTCCCGCTGGAGCCGCCCTGCACCTGAAGTGTCGCGTTCATCGAGATCTTGGCGGGGATCACGTACCTGGACATGGTGACGACGCAGTTCTTACCCGCGGCGGAGCTGTAGAGCAGGTAGATCGTCGCGACGCTGCCCAGGGCTTTGGAGTTGATGACCTTGTAGCCGCTGCCGCAGACGCCGGTGGCCGTATAGGGGTTGGGTTTCTGAGGGGCGGGACTCGGCTTGGCCGTGGTGGTGGGCTTGGCCGTGGTGGGCTTCACCGTCGAGGTCGGTCGCGAGGTGGCGGTGGGCTTGGCCGTCGGCTCGGGAGCCGATGAGGGCTTGATGATGCCGCTCGGCTCCGCCGAGCCCGGTTGCTCCACCGGCGGGGTGGGCCTGGCGGTGGTGGCCGCCGGGCTGGAAGTCCGGGAGGGGGGCCTGCTCGGCTTCCCCGTCGGCGCTCCCGCAGCGCGGCTCGGGTTCTCGGCCGGTCGGGATGACGGCCGCGCGATCGGCCGGGACGGGTGGGGCGTGATCGTGAGGAGTTCCTCGTTCTCCGGAGGCCGGGAAGCCTTTTTCCCGGCCGTGGGCGGATCGCCGGGAACGGTCGTCGGGTCGGGGCCCGGGGTCTCCGCCGCGGTGGATGCCGCTCCGGCTCGCGCCATCGTGGCCTTCTCGTCGTTCTGCAGGACCACCACGGTCCCGGCGGTCACGCCGAGCGCGGCCACGACCGCCACCCCGGTGAGCAGGAGCCCCACAGGCCCGCGCGGCTTCCTCCCACCAGGCTCCCCGGCCCGCCCGGGGCCGTCCTGTCCCGGCGCGGTGCCTCCCGGTCCGCCGTGTCCCGGCCCTACACGTCCCGGCGCGGTGCCTCCCGGTCCGCCCGTCGGCGGTCCGTCCTGACGCTGCCCGCCCTGTCGCGTGGCCGCCGCGGGCACGTGACCGGGACCGGGCACAGGGCCGGGGAGGGGGGCCGGACGCCGGACCGGGGTGGTGGGGGCGGTGCCCATCAGACGGTTGACGAGTTGCTCGGCGGTGGGGCGCAGTGCCGGGTCCTTCGACAGGCAGGCCGTGACCAGCTCGCGCAACTCTCCCTCCAGCGCGCCCAGTTCCGGCTCCGTGTTCAGGATCCGGTTGATCACGACGGGGATGGAGTCCTGGCCGAACGCGGGCCTACCGGTCGCGGCGAAGACCATCGTGACGCCCCAGGCGAACACGTCGGCCGCGGGTGTCACCTCGCCCGCCCCGAGTTGCTCGGGCGCGAGATAGGAAGGGGTGCCCATCGCGACCCCGGTCGCGGTCATCCCCGGGGAGTCCAGCGCCCTGGCGATGCCGAAGTCGATCACCACCGGGCCCTCGGGACCCATCAGCACGTTGGCGGGCTTGAAATCACGGTGCAGGATGCCCGCGCGGTGGATCGCCGACAGCGCGGTGGCGGTACTGACGGCGAGACGTTCCAGGGAGGCGCCGCGCCGCGGCCCCTGGCTGTCGACCAGCTGGCGCAGGGAGGGGCCGGGGACGTACTCGCTCACGATGTACGGACGGCTGCCGGCGAGGTCGGCGTGGAGCACGGAGGCGGTGCAGAACCGGGCCACCCGTTGCGCGACCGACACCTCGCGCAGGAAGCGTGCCCTGGCCTCGGGGTCGCCGACCAGTCCGTGGTGGAGAAGCTTGACGGCGACCTGCTCGCCCTCAGGCCCCCGCCCGAGGTAGACGATCCCCTGCCCGCCCTCTCCAAGCCGTCCGGTCAGCTCGAACGATCCCAGGCGTGGGGGATCCTCCGTTGTTAGTGGTTCCACCAGCATGCCCCCCGACAAAACCCAAAAAAATGGTTTATGTGGGGCAGAACGCTACCAGCGTGAGAGGGGAGCGAACGGCTATGGAGATCCGGGGAGCCGCGGAATCCCGTGCTCGGTCTGACGGGAATCCGCGGAGGTCCCATCTCTTGCCCTGGTGGGGCGGGATCCGCGGGGTTCCCGCCCGGCGTGGTGGGAACCCGCTCAGATGGCCTTGCCGGGGTTGAGGATGCCGAGCGGGTCGAAGACCTGTTTGATCCCGCGGTGGATCTCCTCGGTGACCGGCCCGGTCTCCATGGACAGCCAGCGCTGTTTCAGCAGCCCGACGCCGTGCTCGCCGGTGAGCGTGCCTCCCATCTTCAGGGTCTCCCTGAAGAGCTCGTCGGCCGCCGCCCACACCTCGGGCGGCGGTTCGCTCAGGGTCCTGTCGAAGACGAAGACGGGGTGCAGGTTGCCGTCGCCCGCGTGGGCGACCGTGGTGATCAGCACGCCGTGCTTGGCCGCGATCGCCTCGATCTTCTCGATCATGTCAGGCAGCAGGGAGCGCGGTACGCACACGTCCTCCACCAGGCACTTGCCCAGCCGCTCCTTGGCCTCGTACGCCATCCGGCGGACCTCGATCAGCTGCTCGGCCTCCTGCGCCGACGACGACACCGCCACGAAGGCCGCGCCGCTGGCGGTGCAGAGTTCCGCCATGCGCTCGGAGACGGCCGGGCCGTCCACCGCGTCCGACTGCGCGATCAGCATCGCCCGGGTCGACTCCTCCAGCCCGATGTTCCGCCAGTCGTCGATGGCCTTGAGCGTGTTCCGGTCGAGCAACTCCAGCAGGGACGGCTGGCACCCGGCCGCGATGATCGCGGAGACGGCGGCGGCGGCCTCCCTGAGGGAGGCGAACTCGGCCGCGATCGTCGCCGGGTAGACCGACGGCGCTCTGCGCAGCCGCACCGTCGCCGCGGTGATGACCCCGAGCGTCCCCTCGGAGCCGACGAACAGGCCGGTCAGGTCGTACCCCGTCACGCCCTTCACGGTGCGCCGACCGGTGTTGATCACCCGCCCGTCCGCGAGCACGACCTCCAGGCCGAGCGCCGAGTCGCGGGTCACGCCGTACTTCACGCACCGCAGGCCGCCCGCGTTGGTCGCCAGGTTGCCGCCGATGGTGGAGATCTCGTAGGAGGAGGGGTCGGGGGCGTACATCAGCCCGTGCTCGCGGGCGGCCCGGTCCAGGTCGGCGGTGATGACCCCCGGCTCGACCACGGCTATCTCGTCGTCGGGGGACAGCTCCCTGATGGCCGCCATCCTGTGCAGCGCCAGCACGACGCACCCCTCGACGGCGGTCGCCCCGCCGGCCAGGCCGGTCCCGGCACCCCGGGGCACCACGGGGACCCGGTACCGGGTGGCCCATCTCATCACGGCGACCACGTCGTCCCTGGTGTGCGCGAGCACCACGGCCAGCGGTTTGCCGGGCTCAAGAAAGGTTCGATCCCGGGCGTAGGAGTCGGTCACGTCGGAGTCGGTCAGCACCTTCTCCGGTGCGAGCGCGGCAACAAGTTCGGAGATAGCGGTCACAAGTGGACTGTACGGCCTGGCGCCGAGCGAGTGTTCGGCGGTACGCCGAACCCTCCATACGCCAATTCCGCACCTCAAAGGGCTTTTGGAGGCAGTTTCCGGCGGCGCCGAGCCGGAGCGTAGTGAAAATCACCACCATTCCCAGTAAAAGACACTTTATTTCATTTTTACAACATCATTTGGCGTCTTGACTCTGGCTTTACCTTCTCGTCTAACGTCCCGGTTCGGCGCGCTCATCCGGCGCGCCGGAAATGTCCGCATCCGGTAAACCCGGGTGCAGGGAGGGGACACGTTGTCCGGCAGAGTCAGCAGAGGAGGCGCTCCCAGACGCCTTCTCGCGATGGTTCCCGTGCTCGGCCTGGCCGTCACGGGACTGGCTGTGAGCGGTGCGTCGGCCGATAGCGACTCCTCGGTCGCGCGTTACCAGCCGACCGCGGCCGACTACTACATCAACTACGCGCCGCCCAGGGACGAGCCGGAGGTCGGCGACCCGGCCGTGCCGTCGGCCAAGGCGCGCAAGACCGGTCCGTCCAGGAAGATCGACCGGAAGTACTCCGAGGGCAACCCCGTCGCCGCGCGGGTGCTGGCCGCCCGCGAGGCCGAGGCGATCAGGACGGGGCTCAACCCCGCGGACCTCCTCTTCAAGAAGGCGAAGACCCCCAAGACGGCCAAGCTCCTCACCCTGCTGGTGGAGTTCAACGACCAGGCGAACGACGACTTCTCCGGATTCTCCCGTCCGGCGAGCGTGACCAGCGAGGACCCGGCCGAGTGCGTCACCGAGCCGCCGGGCACGCGGCTCAACGGCCCGCTGCACAACAAGATCCCCAACCCGGCCACGCTGTCCCACAAGGACAACAACAGCTTCTGGGTGCCCGACTTCAGCCCCGACCACTTCAACAAGATGCTTTACAGCACCGGGGGCATCACCCAGCGCGTCCGCACCGACCTGACCGACCCGCGGGACGGCCGCAAGGGCATAGACATCTCCAAGCACACCCTGAAGAACATGTACGAGGAGATGTCCAAGGGCGCCTACACGGTCACCGGGCAGGCAAGCCCGTGGATCAAGGTCCCGCACTCTGAGGCATACTACGGCGCGCGCGCCTGCGGCCAGCCGGTGCAGGACATGAGCGGCCACCCGGACAACCCGCGCGGGGCCGGCCAGCTCGCCATCGACGCGGTGAACGCCCTGGCCGCCGCCGACCCGAACTTCCCGTGGGCCGACTACGACCTCGAGGACGTCGGTGACGCCGACGGCGACGGGAACTTCGCCGAGCCCGACGGCGTGATCGACCACCTGGTCCTGGTCCACGCGGGCAAGGACAAGTCCTCCGACGGCGGCGCCGAGGGCACCTACGCGATCTGGGCACACTCCAGCGCGGTGGCCGGCGGCTACCAGGTGCCCGGCAAGAACGTGAAGATCTCCAACTACATCGTGCAGCCCGAGGACTCCGGCGTCGGTGTCTTCGCCCACGAGTACGGCCACGACCTGGGCCTTCCGGACCTCTACGACACCAGCGGCCAGGCGTCCTCCGCGGTGGACTTCTGGGACCTGATGTCCAGCGGATCGCACAGCGGCCCGATCTTCCAGTCGATGCCCACCCACATGAGCATCTGGAGCAAGTGGGTCCTCGGCTGGGCCAACCCCAAGGTCTTCAACCCCGGTGACCGCGCCCGCGCGGTGACGATCGGCCAGGCCTCGCGTACGCCCAAGCTCACCGAGGACGGCGTCCGGGTGAACCTGGACAGCCCGCCGGTCACGATGGTCGAACCGCACAGCGGCACCAAGACGCTCTGGTCCAACTTCGACCAGGAGTGGGCCAACGTCAAGATCGCCCGCGACGTTCAGGTGCCCGCGGGGACCGACCTGAAGTTCTGGCTCTGGAACAACTACGAGATCGAGGACGACTGGGACTTCGGCTTCATCGAGACCTCCGTCGACGGCGGCACCACCTGGAGCCAGCAGAAGGTCTACACCGACGGCGGAGCCCTGGTCTCCACCGACGACGCCTACACCGACCCCAACGGGAACCTCGCCGCGTTCGGCGGCAAGAAGTACGGCCTCACCGGCGCCACCGGCGGCTGGCGGCACGACTACGTCGACCTCACGCCGTTCGCCGGCAAGAACATCAAGCTCCGCCTGACCTACAACACCGACGCGGCCTACACCCCGCGCGGCTGGCACGCCGACGACTTCGCGCTCACCAACGGCACCCAGACCGTCTGGAGTGACGACCTGGAGGGCGGCCTCAACGGCTGGACGGCCACCGGCGGCAGCTTCAACAACACCAACGGCCAGGGCTGGGCCCTCAACGACGGCACGCGGGAGGTCTCCCGCTTCTACCTGGCCGAGTGGCGCAACCTCGACGGGTTCGACAAGGGCCTGCAGTACACCTACACCACCAACTACTCGCGTGACGGCGCGTGGAAGGTGGAGAAGGTCAAGTACAACGCCCCCGGCATGCTCGTCTGGTACCGCGACTCGAACTACACCAACAACTCGGTGGCCAACAACCTCGAACTGGCGCCGAGCATCGGTTCCAAGGGCAGCCTGATCCTGGTCGACTCCCACTTCGACCCGCTGCGGCGGACCGGCGTGGCGGCCACGAAGGATCCCACCACGCTCAAGAACATGTCGGGACGCGTGCAGAGCTCGAACGCCGCCTTCTCCTTCGCCAAGACCTACCCCTTCACCGATTGCATCGAGGGGCCGGACGAGCCCTTCAGCACGTACTGCACCAAGGTGGACGGGCTGAAGGGGGTCTCGGAGTTCACCGACGCCAAGACCTGGTACCCCGGCTTCGAGGCGCGCGGCACCAGCCTGTACTACCGCGACTTCGACGCCTCGACGGTCGTACCGTCGGCGGGCGACCAGCCGTACAGCACCCGGGTCGTCAACGCCGACGGCACCCCCGCCAACGACTGGTACGGGACCGACATGGGCGGCGGCCACGTCCTCGGCTCCGGAAACCCCGGTGACGAGGGCAAGGCGCTGGGCGTGAAGCTCAAGCTCGTCACCCCGCTGCCGGGTAACCTCGGCGCGATCGTTCAGGTCACCCCGCCCAAGAAGTAAACCCCGCAGGAGTATGGCCCCGCTGTCACCGACGGCGGGGCCATACCATTTGAACGGGCAGGCACCCGATCGGATAGGGGCAGCGTGGGAGAGCTTCGAAGCAAGGCCGAGCACACCGAGGCCATCAGGACCGAGGGCAGGGTCTGCGTGGTCGTCAACACGCGCTCGCGCCGAGGCCGGCGCCACTACCCGGAGGTGGTCCGCGCGCTGCGGGCCGAGAGGTTCGGATCGATCCGCTTCTTCCCCGTGGAAGATCCCAAGCGTCTGCGCGCCATCATCGAGGAGGCCCTGGCCGCGGGGCCCGACCTGCTCGTCGTGGGCGGTGGCGACGGCACGCTCAGCTCCGCCGTCAAGCACGTCGCCCACCGCGACGTCGCCCTCGGCGTGCTGCCCCTGGGCACCACCAACAACTTCGTCCGCAGCCTCGGCGTCCCCCTCGACCTCGCCGGAGCCATCGAGGTGCTGCGCACCGGCAAGGTCGCGGACATCGACCTGGGCATCGCCGGAGACCGCGAGTTCGCCAACCTGGCCAGCTTCGGGGTGTCGGTGGAGGTGGCGGGCAAGGTCAGGCACGGGGTGAAACGCCTCCTCGGCCGCGCGGCCTACCCGCTCACGGCACTGACGGTCCTGCCGGGCCACCGGCCGTTCCGGGCCTTCCTCACCGTGGACGGCCGCCGCCACGAACTGCTCACCCACCAGCTCAACATCGCCAACGGCCGCTTCCACGGCGGCTGGCAGGTCGCCAAGGACATCAGCATCGACAACGGCCGCCTGGTCGCCTACCAGCTCGGCTCGGGCAAGCGGCTGCGCCTGCTGGTGGAGACCATGATCCGGGCCGGCAGCGGCCGCTGGCGCAGCCTCGCGGGAGGTCCCTTCGTGGTGGGGCGCGAGATGCACCTGGAGACCGACCCGCCGCTGGCCGCCGACGTCGACGGCGAGGTCCGGCTGATGACCCCCATCACGATCCGCACCGTCCCCAACGGGTTGCGGGTGATGGTCCCCGACGACTTCGTCGACTCCTGAGCCGCGTTCAGTCCTGCCGGGCGGGCAGGTCGGGCAGGTCGTCGGTCCAGCCGATCCGTTCGTACGCGGTGAACGAGGTGACCTTGTAGGTCCGCCCGTCTTTGAGCCGGTCGAGGCCGTCCTGCTCCCGCGACAGCGGCAGCCCGCTCGACACGTCGATCACCAGCCGGTTGGTTCCGTAGACCTTGCTCTCGCCCTGTGGCGTGGTGGTGCTGACCGGGTAGGAGATCGCCTGACCGACTCGGCCGAGCCCGTCGACGACCTTCCCCTCCGACGTCATCCCCGGCAGGGAGGCCAGCAGCCGATAGGCCGCCGCGCGGGTCCCGGGGGAGACCGGGAGCGAGGTGATGATCCTCATGCAGTCCTCCAGCAGCCACGGCTCCACCTGCTTCTCGGCCTTCTCGGCCCCCGGCCACTTGGCGGTGAACTCCTTGCCGCGCCCGTTCAGGTAGATCCTCAACTTCTCCGGGGTGTCCGGTATCGCGCGCACCTCGGCCCAGGTGAGCAGTCCCTTGGTCAGGTGGCCGGCCGACCCCTTCCACTTGCCGCGCAGGCGGAACGCCTCCCGCTCTCCCGGTTCGGACTCGATCCTGTCCTCGGCGGAGACGTAGCCGCCCGTCAGCGCGCCGTCCGCGAACAGCCAGCGGTCAGGGGAGCCGTCCTTCCGCCAGGCCGCCTCGTCCTTGGGAGTCGCCGGTTTGGCACCGAGGTACTGGCTGATCCTCCAGCTCTGCCCGTCGCGTGCGCGTGACAGCCACATCTCCTCGGCGTGACTCTGCAGGATGAGATAGCCGGCATTCGGCGCGACGCGCTGGTTCCCCCGGACGGTGCGGGTGACCCAGTAGGCACCCTCCGCCGGTGCCCTGGTCGCCGCGGTGGCCGCGGCCAGCAGGACCTGTCTCGCCTCGGCCCCGGTGTCCTGCGGGCCAGGGGCGGGCAGGTGAGGGAGCGGCGTCGGCGAGGCGGCGGTCGACGAGGTGATCACCAGGGCCGCGGCCGCGGCCGTCCCGGCCACCCCCATCCCCAGGGCCGTCCACCAGGCCGCCCTGCGGCCCCGCCGTGCCTGCAGGAGCCCTCGGCCCCCGGGCGGCTCCTGAGACGACGGCATGGCGGCCAGGAGCCGGTCCCGGCCCGCCGCGATCACTTCGTGGGACGGTTCCGGCTCCGCGAGCAGGTCCCGGACCGCGGTCAGGTCATCCATCGGAGCCTCCGATCATGGGATTGACGCCGCCCAGCGCCGCGCGCAGCTTCCTGCGCACCCGGTTGAGCCGGGAGCCGACGGTGCCGAAAGGGATGTGGAGGATCTGTGAGACCTCCTCGTAGCTGAGATCGGCGAGCGCGACCAGCAGCAGCACGTCGCGGTCGCCGTCGGAAAGGCCGCTCAACGCCGACGCGAGCGGCCCCCGCACGCCCGCGGCGGCGAGGCGGGTGGCCACCCGCTCCTCGTATCCCTCGTCGACCTCACCGTCGACGGATGCCCGCTGGAACGCCTCCAGCCTGCGTGTCTCGCTCCTGCGGTGCTGGGCGACCAGGTTGGTGGCGATGCCGTACAGCCAGGGCCGCACCGTCCCCCTGGTGGGGTCGAACGTCTCCCGTCTACGGAACGCCACCAGGAAGGTCTCGGCGGCGACGTCGTCGGCGATCTGCGAGCCGAGCCGTCCGGCGGCGTAGCGGTGGATCTCGACGAAGTAGCGGTCGTAGAGCATCGCGAACAGGTCGGGACGGTGCCGCGACCGTTCTATCAGCGCGGCGTCGTCGACTCTCGTCGGCGCATCAGGGGGAGCGGCCATGTGCCGGGTGTCCCTTCTATGGGTTACACCCCTACTCCGTCGCGGGCCCGGTTCGCCTTCACGACTGTTTCCCGGTGATACGCCGGAACCTCATCCTGAGCCTGTCGAGCAGCGGCTTCTGCCCCGGCCCGCTCCTGTCACGCGGGCTCTTCTCGCGCTCTTCCCCGTTCCGCGCGGGCGCGTGGGCGTCTCGCCGGTGGCGTTCCGGCTCGGGCCCCTCCGGGTGTCCGGGAGCCGCCACGCCGGTGCTCGCCGTACCGGGGACCTGGGGGAGGGGGGCCGACTCGCCGGAATCCGGCGCGGTGAGGGCCGCGGGGCGGGGGCGCCGCGCCCGTCGCAGGTCGGACAGGGCCTCGGCGGCGTCCGGGCGCTTGTGCGTCGCGTGGTCGCGCATGCGCCGGAGCAGGTCCATGATCTCGGCGGACGCCTCACTGGAAGCGGGTTCGGCGTCGGGATTGGCCGGTGGGAGCTCCCCTGTCAGCAGTTGGAAGGCGATCACCCCGGCCGCGTACACGTCGGAGGCGGCGGTCATCCGCTCGGGCATGGCCTGGCACTCGGGGGCCGCGTAGTGGGTGTCGAGCACGTTGGGCAGTTCGTTGGCGACGGTGTGCGCGCGGGGACCGGGCTTGGCGTAGTCGAACCCGGTGAGCATCGCCCGGCCGTTCTCCGTCACCAGCACGCACGCGGGACTGAGCGCCCGGTGGATCACGTTGTTGGCGTGCACGTGGGCCAGGCCCAGCAGCATGTCCTCCACCACGTCCAGCCGGGCGGCGGTGGAGAGCGTGCGGGGGGAGGCGGTGAGGTGCAGGTGCAGCGCCTGACCGTGCACGTCGTCGAGGACCAGCACGAACCGGCTCTCGTCGTCGATGGCGAAGAAGTCACGGGCGCGCACCACGCACGGGTGCGCCGGGATCCTGGTGAGAGCCTGATAGGCGTTGGTGATCAGCCGCCGTTCGGCCGCCCTCGGCTCCTCCTCCGCCAGAGGGTCGGCCCGGTAGACGCGCAGCAGAACCGTCTCGCTGCCGGGAACCGTCGCGTTGATCGCGCGATACTCGGTGACCCGGTTGTCGCCGCCCAGCTGCTCCTCCACCTCCCAGCTGCCGAACCGCGGCGGCGCCGTGGAGCGTCGCACGCTCCCGTTGAGCGCCTCAATGATCGCGGTGCCGTACGGCGCGGTGTCCGTGGTGTGGCCGCGTCTGACGCGGGAGGCGTCACTCAGCGTGCCGACAAGCCCGGCCAGGTCGGTGACGTGGCGTGAGTCGCGGCCGGCCGGGTCGACCAGCTCCGCGTCGGCCCCGGTGAGCACCACCAGGCTGTCGACGTAGACCCGGTCCAGCTCGCGCCGTTCCTGGGTGAGCAGCCCCTTGAGCGCGCGCCCGTTGCCGCGCAGCTTGGCGACAGGGGAGCCGAACGCCTCCCGCCGCAGCGGGAACCAGCGGTTCCCCGCGACCTCGATCCTGCCCCGGGTGCCCTTGACGTCGATGACGCAGAGCGAGTGACCGGTCAGGACGATCACGTCCACCTCGAAGGTGTCGTCGCCGCGGGGCACCTCGATGTTGTGCAGCAGTAGCCAGTCTGGCGGGGCGCTGTCTCGCAGGTGTGCGATGACCCGTCGCTCGGCGTCGTTGACCGGGCTTCCGCCGCCGACGATCTGTGCCATCTCTAGCGTGCCGCCTTCCTGATCGTGCTCATCGTGCCACGCAGTATCTCAAGAGGCTCATCTTCGCCCGTACCTTTACTTTTCCACCACTCGGACACGCGGGCCTCCCTATGATCATGGCCTAGTCCTGGCCGGGAGACGTGATCGACGTGTCCGGCACGTCAGGGGTGCGGGCGGTGCCGCCGTTCCTGCGGGGCGTGGTCGTGGGGCGGTGTTACCCCTGGGGCTCCCGTGAACACCGCCGCCGGACGGATGTTTGCCGCGGTGGGACAGGGTAGGCGTCCTTTCCTGTAGGGGAGGAGGCAGTCCATGGTCAACACCAAGGAGTCACTGCCGACGTCCGAGCTGATCCGGCAGATGTCGGAGCAGGTCTCGCGTCTGGTCAGGGACGAACTCCGTCTGGCCAGGGCGGAACTGACGGAAAAGGGCAAGCACGCCGGAATCGGCGCGGGGCTGTTCGGCGGGGCGGGAGTCGTGGCCCTGTTCGGGACGGGCTCCCTGGTCGCCGCGGTGATCCTGCTCCTCGCGTACGTGATGCCCGCCTGGGTGGCCGCGGCGGTCGTGGGCGTGGTGCTGCTGGCCCTGGCCGGTGTGCTCGGGTTCTCCGGCAAGCACCAGGTCGCCGAGGCGTCCCCGCCGACTCCCGCGCGGACCATCGAGAGCGTCAGGGACGACATCTACGCGGTGAAGGAGAGGGCCCACCGATGACTGAGACAGACCCGGGCGGACCCGACCGGTCCCGGGCCGAGGCGGGGATCACCGGATCCCGGAGGAAAAGGGTCGGTGCCCCGATAACGCCGGACGAGAGAGAGTCGCTGAACATCCCGCCGAAGCAGCCGTACGGCACGCCCGGCGAGGATCTCGGCGTTCCGGAGTCCGAGCGCGACGGCACGCCCCGGCTCGCGGAGAACGCGGCCGCCGACGTCGCACCCTACGTCGACACCGGTGTCGGCGAGACGAAGACCGGCAAGATCATCACAAAAGACGAGAGCGACGTGGAAACCGTGCGGCGGGACATCGAGGACGCCCGCCGCGAACTTGGCGACACTGTGGAGGCACTGGTGCACAAGACCGATGTGAAGGGCCGTTTTCAGGAGACCGCCGCCCATGTGGGGGAGGACCTGCGCAAGGCGAGAGCGGCGACCGCCACCACCGCCACCGAGATGGTCGAGCGTGTGAAGGAGGCGGCTCCCGAGGTCGTCGGCCGGGTCAAGGAGGTGACCCCCGCCGAGATCAAGGACGCGGCGGAGAAGGTCACGGCCGAGGCGGGCAAGCGCCCCGTTCTGACGATCGCGGCGGTGGCCGCGTTCGCCCTGGTTGTCTTCCGGGTCCTGCGGAGAGGAAAAAAGAGGTAGCCGTCCGGCGACACCGGCAGGGCCGCCCCCGACGATTCACGGGAGGCGGCCCGAAGCCCTCGAAACCGTCTTGGGGCCCTCGGGCTGACCGGCCGGTGGGGTGCTCCGAGCGGCCCTCGGCACCGCCGGGAACGACGCGAACCGCCGGATCTCCGGAGATCCGGCCAATACCCGTGCGCCCAGGCGAGCCAAACTCATGTCTGCCGGGGTAATCTGACCGTTTCCGGGCGGGCGGCGGACCCCCTCCTCTCCGCCTGCCCGGACCTTCCCGCCGCCGATGTGTCGCGAAACCGCCTTCGCTCCGCCCGGACCTTCACATCGGCCTTCACCGGCCAGGCCGCGTTTTCATAGCGAAAGGCGAAGTATCCGGACTCGGGCACATGCGTGCCCCGAGCGCATGTAGCGTTCTCGGGGCAGGACAACAAGGGAGGTCTCATGCGTCATGCTCTCGGGATCGCCGCAGGCCTCGCTCTCATCGCGGCGGCCCTCTCCCCGATGCCCCAGGCCCAGGCCAGTTGCGTCAGCGTGACCGGGAAATGCCAGGCCAGACCACTGATCGGTATCGAGGTGGCGGCCAGGGTCACGCCCCCCGCGGCCCCGAGCGGGCAGGTCTCCTACACCCTTGACTACTCCATGACCCTGACCCCGTCCTTCGCCCCCTACTGGGGCACCTTCTGGGTGGGGGGCCGCTTTCCCGCGGGGCGGGGCCCCACCAGGGCGGTGCTGCTCGACGCCGCCGGCAAGCGGGTCGCCGTCCTGCGCTGCCGCGAGCACTCCGACGGTGTCTGGTGCGCCGCGGGCAGCCACATCCCGTACCGGGGAAGGGTCGTTCTCACCGCCCGCACCGGGGGCAAGGGGGTGACCAGACTCGGTTTCGACAGTTTCGAAGCGCTTGACCGCAAGGAGTCCGAGCGGCGCTTCAGCCGGCGGGAGGCGCGCGAGAGATTCTGTAACCACCGTTTCACCGCGACCGTCACCACGACGCCGGACTCCTGAGGAGGCGAGTTGAACGCCGCACTGACCGGTGTGCACCACCTCAAGATCTGGGTGAGTGACCTGGAGCGGAGCCGCTCCTGGTACGAACGCGTCCTGGGGCTGGAGCACCACACCGGCTTCGCGGACGAGGACGGCGTGATCAGGGGCATGAGCTTCAAGGTCCCCGGCGCCGCCTTCCAGATCGCGCTGCGCCAGAACCCGGACCTGGCCAGGGCGCTCTTCGACGCCGACCCCTTCGCGCTCCAGGTCACCCTCTCCGGGCTCGACGCCTGGGTCGCCCACCTCGACGACCTCGGCATCCCGCACAGCCCGATCATCAGGGCCTCCTCCGGCCACGCGCTGGGTTTCGTCGACCCCGACGGCGTCCAGATCCGGCTGTACGCTCCGGACGAGGAGGTCCATGCCGCCCAGGTGGGCCCGGAAGGCGTCTACCGATCAGGCCCGGCCCCCGGCTTCGCCCCCGGGCGGGACGGGGCCTGAGAGGCCCGTCTGCCGGAGTGGCGGCAGGCCCGGCGCGGCCGTGCCGAGCGGGATCCTTCCCGTGATCGCCGGAAGGTTCCGGCGGGGGCCCGTGGTCCCGGCCGGGACGGTGCGAGATCATGTCCTTGCGCCACCTGGTGAAGTATCTCCCGCGGGCCAGGACCGGCCCGCTCCCCCTCCGCGGGACCGCTTTTCCGGAAAGGACCTCGTGATGGACTTCGAGCTCAACGAGGAACAGCAGCTGTTCCGCCGGACCCTGCGGGAGTACGTCGACAAGGAGATCGTGCCGGTCGCCCCGGAGTGGGAGCGGACCGGCCGTTACCCCACGGAGATCGTCGAGGGCTTCAAACGGATGGGGCTGTTCGGGATCACGATCCCCGAGGAGTACGGCGGGCTGGCCCTGGACCGGGTGTCGTTCGCCCTGGTCTTCGAGGAGATCGCGCGTGGCTGGATGGGCGTGGCCGGGGTGCTCGGCTCGCACTCCCTGGCCGCCTGGATGATCGCCGCTTACGGCACGGCGGAGCAGCGAAGCGGCTACCTCCCGGACCTGGCCACCGGTGTCCGCCGCACCGGCATCGCGCTGACCGAGCCGGCGGCCGGCACCGACCTGCAGGGCATCCAGACGCGGGCCGTCCGCGACGGCGACCACTACGTGATCAACGGCACCAAGACGTGGATCACCAACGCCCGGCACGCCGACCCGATGCCCGTGCTGGTCAAGACCTCGCTCACCGACCCCGCGCACCGAGGCATGTCCCTCATCCTGGTCGAGGCGGGAACTCCCGGTTACACGGTCAGCCGCGACCTGCCCAAGCTCGGCTACAAGGGCACCGAGACCTGCGAGATCGTGCTGCAGGACGTGCGCGTCCCGGCCTCGGCGCTGCTCGGCGGGGTCGAGGGACGGGGCATGCAGCAGGCGCTGTCCGCCCTGGAACTCGGCCGGGTCAACATAGCGGCCCGCGCCGTCGGCGTCTCCCAGTGCGCCTACGACGCCGCGCTGAGCTACTCGCGCGAGCGCCACGCCTTCGGCCGGCCCATCTCCGACTTCCAGGCCATCCAGCTCAAGCTCGCGGACATGGCCACCGACATCCAGGCGGCCCGGCTGCTGACCTACTGGGCGGCGGTCCGCTCCGAGAACGGCGCGGTGAACTCCGAGGCCGCGATGGCCAAGTACTTCGCGTCCGAGGTGGCGCTGCGCACCACCATGGAGGCGATGCGGATCCACGGCGGCTACGGCTACTCCCAGGAGTTCGTCCTCGAACGCCTCTACCGCGACGCGCCCCTGATGGCCATCGGCGAGGGCACCAACGACATCCAGCGGATGGTCATCGCGAGATCCCTCATCTCGGGTACCGCTAAAGTCGGATGGTGATGCGATCTGCCCTTTATGTACCAGGTGACCAGCCCGAAAAACTCGCCAAGGCGCTCGGCAGGGGAGCCGACAGTCTGATCGTGGATCTTGAGGACGCGGTCCTGCCCGTGCACAAGGCGGCGGCCCGCGCGACTGTCGCCGCGTGGCTGCGCGAGCTCGGCCCCGACAACCCCGAGATCTACGTACGGATCAATCCCGGCGCGGCCGGACACGACGACCTGCGGGCGGTCGCCCTGCCCGGGGTGCGCGGGGTCTGCGTGGCCAAGACCGAGTCGGCCGCCGAACTGGAGGCCGTCGATGCCGTGCTGACCGCCGCCGAGGCGGCCCAGGGAGTGCCGGGCGGCTCCATCGTGGTGTGCCCCCTGCTGGAGAGTGCCGCCGCGATCCTGGCGGCCCCCGAGATCGCCAGGGCGCCCCGTGTCGCGCGCCTGCAGATCGGCGAGGCCGATCTCCGGGCGGACCTCGCGGTCGAGACCGGCCCCGACGAGTGTGAGCTGCTGTGGGCTCGCTCCCAGGTCGTCCTGGCCTCGGCGGCGGCCCGACTCGCCCCGCCCCTCGCTCCGGTCAGCACCGACTTCCGCGACCTCGACGCCCTGCGCGTCTCCACCCTCGCCCTGAAACGCCTCGGCTTCCGTGGCAGAGCCTGCATCCACCCGGCCCAGCTGGCCGTCGTCAACGAGGTGTTCACCCCCTCGGAGGAAGAGCTCGACCGGGCTCGTGACCTGATCGCCCGCTTCGAGGCATCCGGATCAGGTGTCGTCACCGACGCCAGGGGCCAGATGGTCGACGAGGCGGTGGTAAGGGCCGCCCGCCGCCTCCTATCCTGACGTGATGCCAGATGAACGGTGTCTGTTCTGCGCCATCGCGGCGGGGGAGCGCCCGGCCCACGTCGTCGTCTCCGACGGCGTGGCCGTGGCCTTCCTGGACACGCGTCCGGTCTTCAAAGGCCACGTCCTGGTGGCCCCGCTGACCCACGTCGAGACGCTGGCGGACCTGCCGGCGCCGATGGTCGGCCCGTTCTTCGAACGCGTCCGGGCCGTCGCCGTCGCCGTCGAGCGGGGCCTGGCGGCGGCCGGCACGTTCGTCGCGACGAACAACCGCGTCAGCCAGAGCGTCCCGCACCTGCACGTCCACGTGGTCCCCCGTAACCACAAGGACGGCCTGCGCGGCTTCTTCTGGCCCCGTACGAGATACGACGACCCCGCCGAGGCCGAGACCTACGCCCGCCGCGTCCGCGAGGCCCTGCCGACCTCCTGAAACGCCTGACCGCCTCCGGCCTCGGGGATGGCGGCGAGGAGACCCGCGCGGCCATGATGGTCGGGTGGAGGTGGTGAGACGTGGGGGAGACGCCCGCGATGGCGCCGGGAACCGGGCCACTCGCACCCGGCTTCAACGGGATCGATCCGGAGCTGATGCGAGGCTTCATCACCGACCTGGAACGGGCCGGACAGGCCATCGCCGAGCACGCCGAGGCCATCCGCAGGGAACTGGCCGCGGTTGACCTCCCCGCAGCCTCGCTCACCCAGGTCAGGGAGATCGGCGGCTGGGCAGAGGAACAGCTGCCCCGGCTCCGGCGGCGGGTGGAGACCATCACCGCCACCCCCGCCATGCTCCTCGGAGGCGGGCTGAGCGGATATCAGGAGGGTGCTCTCCTCGCCCCGGCGGAGGCCCGGCGTCAGGGGACGGACCTGGGCGAGCGCTTCGCCGGCATCGACCTCGACGAGTTCTCCGTCTTCGGTCCGTACGCCTCGGACCGGATGGCCGCGCTCGTCGAGGAACTGAAGGCTCACCGGCACGACGCCGACTTCACCGCCTCCTTCTTCGCCGCCCTCGGCACCAGGGGCACCCGCGCGCTCGGTGAACGGCTCCGCCGTCTGGCCGACGACGAGGAAGCGGTCAGCGTCGCGGGAACGGCCTTCGCCACCGCGGTCGCGGGCGGTGCCAAGGTGCCGGGATTCGCCAGGGTCGTCGAGGCCGTGGAGAAGGCCGATGCCCTGGACGACGTCTCCGACCTGCTGAGTCACGGCCGCTACCCGGCCGAGTGGCTGGCCGGGATCGTCTCCCCCGCGCTCCTCGCCGGCAGCGGGGTCGGCGTGACCACCCTGGGCAGGCTCATGGGCGCCCTGGGCAACAACCCCGCCGCCGCCCGCCTCGCGATCAGCTCGGCCACCGATCTCAGTCCGGTTCCGGCCTCCGTGAAGTCGCCCTTCGGGGTCCTTTCGAATTCTCCGCAGTCATGGAAGGCCAGGCCCGCGCTGGCCGCCTTCCTCGAAGCGCTCAATGAGCGGGCCGGCAGGACGCCTGAATCTGCTGCCGGGTTCGGGCGGATGCTGGCCGCTGCCTCCGGTGCCTACGACGAGCCGCAGGGAAAGCACAGCGGCGAGGCCGCCTTCTTCGCGTACACGGTGATGACCACCGCCGACGGGTGGCGGCTGGGCGACGCCACCCGGCCACATCTGTCGGAGATCGCCGGCTCCTACGCTCCAGAGATCACTCTGGGCGCCGACATCGGTGACGCTGATATGACCAAGGACAGCGCCCTGCGACTCACCCCCGGGCCCTTCGAACCGACCACCGTCCCCGGCCTGCGCGGCGCCTTCCGGCTCAGCCCCGAGGACACCTTCCGCTTCCTCACCACCTTCACCGCGACCCCCCAGAGCCGGGCTCCCTTCGAAACCGGCATGGGCGCGCTCACCGAGCGACTGCTCCCCGAGGCCTCGCGCCTGGTCAGGAGCACCAAGGATGTCACCGCCCTGGACAACCTGTTCACCGTCCTTGGAAACGTTCGAGGCTTCGAACTGGCCGCCGCGACCCGGGTGCTGAAACCCGTGGACGAGGCCGTGAAGGACGCCGACGACGCGGAGAGCCTGATACTCGGCACCGTCATGGGAGGGCTCGGCCTGATCCATCCCATCTCTCTTTTCGCCCGCACCTGGACGGCGCTCTCCACGGGGGTGGCCGCGGGCGACACCTACAGTCCCGACCCGGAGGAGGAGGTGGCCAAACTCCGCGAAATGGACGGTGCTGAAACCTTGGGCCGCCAGTACGCGGTGGCCCGACTTCTCATGCGACAGGGCTTCACCCCTCAGGTCGCGCCATCCAACAGGGCCATCACCGATGCGAACGGAAACCTGCGTCCTTTCAGTGAGATCGCCAAACAGGGCGATGCCGGCATGAAGGCGCTTGAGCAGTGGTTCATCGACAACGGCATGGGTGGTCACGGCAAACTCAGTCTTGGACCACTGAGCATCGCGCTTGCGGGTCGCTTTGACGGACGCAAGGACCCCAGCTTCCAGCGCGCGGGTCTCTATAAGAATAAGCTCACAACCGACTGAGGCACTTAGTCTCACCGCGCACCGCATATCGACCATTGGTCGAGGACTGTAATATCAAAGACGTCCTGGATGACTCGTCGACTACTGTCATGGGATCGTTGATGTCATCAGGGTCACCAATGCTGACAAGTTCGTAATTCGCCACGCGCTTCGAAGCGCTGACCATCATCTCGTTGAGACCGTTCGCTTGGCGTTCAGGTGCGATATCTTGGCCGGTTGCCGCGAAGGTGCGTTTGGCTCTGCCCTCCCCGCAGGAGATATCCTTTCCGCCTGGATCGGTGATCTGGATATTTTTGGCATTCACTTCTTCGAGAAGCTTTAAAATATGCGCTTTGAGGGTTTCCCCCGCTTCGGCGGCCGTGGGTTGCTTCTCGCCGCAGGCGGTCAGGGACAGGGTGGCCAGCAGGAACATGGCGCCAAGCCGTACGGGGAAACTGCGGGCGGAACGAGGCATCGAATCTCCTTCGAAGCACTGGCCGACTGAGCGCACGATCTCATATCGTCCGGGTGAGCGCACAGGCCATACCGGAGGAAGACTGATTCGGAAGGCGGCACGGATGGTTTCCGGGCCCGAGGGCATGGTTCCCAATCCCCGGCGTGCGGAACTGCAACGTGCCCTGGCGCGGGTACGGACGCACGCCGCGCAGTTGGAGGCGGCACTTGATCCGCCCCACACCTCGTTCACCGGTAGGGCGGTCTGGGTCGGGCCGACGGCGCGGGCGTTCGCCGCAGAACTGGCCGGGCGCCGCAGCCGGCTCCGGACACTTGTCCAGCGGATCGTCGAAGACCTTGAGGCGGAGCTCCGTGCCACCCCCGAGAGGACGGCTCGCCCATCGAGCGCGCGTTGACATGGGGCCACGTCGTTCCCCGGCAGGCAGGTCGTACGGCAAGTGCTGACCGGAGCGGCGCACGCCATTGTCTTTCAAGGACAGGTCCGGGCGTTCGGTGAAACCTGTCAAGGTATTTGATCTACAGTGTAAAGGCGTTCGGGATGGCTGTGCATTCATATGGGTGGAGATGTCTCAGTGCACCCTGAGGCCGCCACGAAGTGGACCCTGCCGCTGTTCTGACCGGATACGGAAGGTCGGTGTGATCCGCATGGGCCGGGCGCGGGTGGGGCTGGGCGTATAAGGTCCGGAGCGTGGAACCCGTCATCGCCGTGTTGCTGGTCGTCGCCCTGATCGGGGTACCCGCCCTGGTGCTGTGGCGGGTGTTGCGAGGGCGCAGGGAACTGGGCAGCAGCCCGGCCGAGCGGGCCACGTTCGAGACCCTGCACACCGCCTCCCTCGCCGCGCCACCGCTGCGGGCCGGGCTGACCGAGGCGGGGGCGCAGAAGGCGTCCCGGCACCTGCGGGAACTGCTGGGCTCCCCGGCGCTGGCGGTCACCGACGAGGAGAGGCTGCTGGTCTACGACGGCGAGGGCGACGACCATCACGCCCGTGAGGCGTTCACCCACGCCGCCAAGACGCTCGCCGGGGGCCGGACCCGGGTTCTCGGCCCCGAGGTCGTCTGGTGCGACCTTCCCGAGTGTCCGATCAGGTTCGCCGTGGTGGTGCCGCTGACCACCGACGGGCGGGTGGTCGGTTCCCTGGCCGCGTACGGCGGGCACGCCTCGGCGGGGCTGGTCAGGGCCGCCCATGAGGTGGCGAACTGGGTCGACTCGCAGCTGGAGTTGGCCGAACTCGACAGGTCCAGGACACGCCTGATGGAGGCCGAGGTCCGGGCGCTGCGCGCGCAGATCTCCCCGCACTTCATCTACAACTCGCTGACGACCATCGCCAGCTTCGTCCGTTCCGACCCCGACCGCTCCCGTGAGCTGCTGCTGGAGTTCGCCGACTTCACCCGTTACTCCTTCCGGCGGCACGGGGAGTTCACCACGCTGGCCGAGGAACTGCGTTCCATCGACCGTTACCTCACCCTGGAACGTGCCCGCTTCGGCGACCAGCTTCAGGTGACGCTGCGCATCGCCCCGGAGGTGCTCGCGGTCGCGGTGCCGTTCCTGTGCCTGCAGCCGCTGGTGGAGAACGCGGTCCAGCACGGGCTGGAGAGCAAGCCCGGGATAGGGCGCATCTCGATCGTCGCCGAGGACGCCGGGGCGGAATGCCGGATCAGCGTGGAGGACGACGGTGTCGGCATGGAGCCGGATCGCCTGCGCCGCATCCTGGCCGGTGACGCCGACGAGCGCTCGGGGGCGGGAGGAGTGGGACTGGTCAATGTGGACGAGCGGTTGCGCCAGGTCTACGGGGACGAGTACGGCCTGGTGGCGGAGACGGCCAGGGGGGCGGGGACGAAGGTCAGCGTCCGCCTGCCGAAGTACCACCCGGGTGTCTCCGTCCGTTGAACCGTGCCCGATCAGCCGCTCCGCTCGCGGTCGGGCTCCTTCCGCGCTCTGCCCGTCCGCCCGTCGGGATCACCCCCGCCGGTCCGTCCGCCCGGCCATCGGGCTCTCCGGTCTGACCGGACGCCCATGCCGGATCGAGTCTTCTCCCGAATATGAAAAAGTTGACAGGCGATGTCTAATTCATCACCCTCTAGAAATTCCCACGTGAACGACCTGGAGGAGTGACCGTGACCGGCCTGCGTGTCCTTGCGGTGGACGACGAGCTTCCCGCGCTGGAGGACCTGGCCTACCTGCTCCGGGACGACCCCCGCATCGGAGAGGTCTCCCTGGCCAGGGACGGGGCCGCCGCGCTGCGTGTTCTGGACCGGGCGATCGCCGATGGGCGGCCGATCGACGCGGTCTTCCTCGACATCCGGATGCGCGGTCTGGACGGGGTGGTGCTCGGCCGTCTGCTCTCGCAGTTCGCCAACCCGCCCCGGGTGGTCTTCGTGACGGCCTACGAGGAGCACGCGGTGGACGCCTTCGAGATCAAGGCGGAGGACTACCTGCTCAAGCCGGTGCGGCCGGAGCGGCTGGCCGAGGCCATCCGGCGGGTGTTCGTCTCGGCGGAGCTGCCGGAGAGCGAGGGTGCGGGCCGTACCGACCCCGATACCATCCCGGTCGAGCTCGGCGGTGTCACCAGGTTCGTGGCCAGCACCGAGGTCCGCTATGTCGAGGCACAGGGTGACTATGCCCGCCTGCACACCGCGGGCGGCAGTCACCTCGTGCGCATCTCGCTGGCCACGTTGGAGGAGCGCTGGTCGTTGGCGGGTTTCGTCCGGGTGCACCGCAGCCACCTGGTCGCGGTCAAGCACATCGACGAGTTGCACATTGACTCGGGCCGGTGTGTGGTCCGCATCGGTGAGACCGAGATCCCGGTCAGCCGCCGTCACACCCGCGAGCTGCGCGACCTCCTGGTCCGCCGGGCGCGCAAGGGCAGGCCGGAATGAGCCGCGACCCAGGGGCCAGGGAGGAGGCCGAGCCGCGCCGGTGGATCACTGACCGGTCGCGCAGGGATTCCGAGCGGTCGCGTAAGGAGCCCGACCGTTCGCGCAGGGAGTCCGAGCGGCCGCGGCGCGAGGTGGTGACCAGTCCTCGCACCATGGCTCCCCGCCATCCCCGCTACCCGGTAACCCGGGAGATCGACGAGCAGACCCGGCTGGGCGAGATCTACATGCACTCGCTGGTCCGTACTCAGTTTCGGCTGGCCCTGTTCGTCTGCACGGTGCTGGGGTGTGTGGTGGTGGGGTTGCCGTTGCTGTTCCTGCTGGTGCCCGAGCTGCACGCGGTCCGCCTGCTGGGGATCCCGTTGCCCTGGGCGGTGCTGGCCGGTCTGATCTATCCGGCGTTCGTGATCGGTGCCTGGCTCTATGTCCGGCAGGCGGAGCGGAACGAGCGCCACTTCGCCGAGTTGGTGGACAGGGCCCGTTGACCCCCGTCCAGGGCCAGGAGCCCGAGGTCTCCATGCCGGGAGGCATCAGATGAGCACCGCGTACGGTGTGACGGCGGTCGTGCTGGTGGTGCTGGCCGCGGTGCTGATCGGTGCCTTCGGGATCCGGCTGTCGCGGACCACCTCCGACTTCTACGTCGCCTCCCGCACGGTCTCCCCGCTGTGGAACGCCTCGGCCATCGGCGGGGAGTACCTGTCGGCTGCGAGCTTCCTGGGTGTCGCCGGGCTGATCCTCACCTACGGCGCGGACATGCTCTGGCTGCCGGTCGGCTGGACGGGCGGTTATCTGGTGTTGCTCGTGCTGGTCTCGGCTCCGTTGCGTCGTTCGGGCGCCTATACGCTGCCTGACTTCGCCGAGGCGCGGCTGGAGTCGATGGCGGTGCGGCGGATGGCCGGGGTGCTGGTCGTGCTGATCGGCTGGCTGTATCTGATGCCGCAGTTCCAGAGCGCGGGCCTGGTCCTGCGGGCCATCACCGGCGCCCCGGAGTGGGCGGGGGGTCTGCTGGTGGCGGCCGTGGTCGCGGTGAACGTGATGTCGGGCGGCATGCGGTCGATCACGTTTGTGCAGGCCTTCCAGTACTGGCTGAAGCTCACGGCCCTGGCCGTGCCGCTGGTGTTCCTGTTGCTGGCGTGGCGGAGTGGGGGGGCGCCGGGGCTGAGCGAGCGGGATGTGGCCACCTGGGCGCTGCCGCTCTCCAGCGGCAGGGAGTACGGTCTCTACTCGACCTACTCGCTGATCCTGGCCACGTTCCTGGGCACCATGGGGTTGCCGCACGTGCTGGTCCGCTTCTACACCAACCCCGACGGCCGGGCCGCCCGTCGCACGACGCTGGTGGTCCTGTCGTTGCTCGGCGCCTTCTACCTGTTGCCGGCTGTCTACGGCGCGCTGGGCAGGATCTACGTCCCGGAGTTGGAGGGCAGTGACACGGTGGTGCTCACGCTGCCGGGACGGCTGATCGGCGGTGTGGCCGGCGATCTGCTGACGGCGCTGGTGACGGCTGGGGCGTTCGCGGCGTTCCTGTCGACCTCCTCCGGGCTGACGGTCTCGGTCGCCGGGGTCATCGGGCAGGACATTCTCAAGGGAGGGGTGCGGTCGTTTCGGGCTGCGGCGGTGCTCGCTGTGATCGTTCCGCTGGGCCTGGCGGCTCTGGCCCGCTCGTTGCCGGTCGCCGATGTCGTCGGCCTGGCGTTCGCGGTGGCGGCCTCCTCCTTCTGTCCGTTGCTGGTGCTGGGCATCTGGTGGCGCCGGCTGACTCCCGCCGGGGCGATGGCGGGACTGCTCGCCGGTGGTGGCCTGGCCTGCGGCGCGGTTCTGATGACGATCGGAGGGGGGCCTTATCCCGGTCTGGTGGGTGCCATGCTGGCCCAGCCCGCCGCGTGGACGGTGCCGATCGCCTTTCTCGTCATGGTGCTGGTCTCGCTGCTGACGCCGGGGCGCATCCCGCCGAACGTGGCCCGTACGATGGTGCGCCTGCATACCCCGGAGATCCTCAACCTGGACCGGGGTGACTGGCGGCCTCGCTCCTCCTGACGGGGCCGGGGTCTCCTCGGCGGCAACCGTTCGTCGCGCGAGACAGACCTTTCACCGCAAGCCACGTCCAGCTGAACGCGACGCGGCGGCGCCTCGGCGAAGAGTGTGCGAGCGGGTCTCCACGAAGGGTGGCGTCCCCTCCTACGTTGTCCGTGATCCAGATCACATCTGTGGGAGGTCTTGTGACCGCCAGGCAACATGACTCATCGGTCTACGAAGAGATTCAGGCCGGTGAACAGTTCCAGGAGTTGAAGAGGCGTTTTCGGGCCTGGGCGTTCCCGATGACCGCGGCGTTCCTCGGGTGGTACCTGCTCTATGTCGTCCTTTCCGGCTGGGCACGTGACTTCATGGGCACGAAGGTCCTGGGCAACATCAACGTGGCGCTGATCTTCGGTCTGCTCCAGTTCGTGTCGACGTTCGGGATCGCCTGGGCCTACTCCCGTTTCGCCGAGAAGAAGCTCGACCCGCTGGCTGACGAGATCCGTCACCAGGCCGAGGGGAAGACCGAATGAGCCACCAGACCCTGTCCACGATCCTGTTCCTGCTCTTCGTCGCGGGAACGCTGGGGATCACCTTCTGGGCCAGCCGCAACACCAAGGACGCCACCGACTTCTACGCCGGTGGCCGGTCTTTCAGCGGCGTGCAGAACGGCCTCGCCATCGGTGGCGACTACATGTCGGCCGCGAGCTTCCTGGGCATCGCCGGGATCATCGCCCTGTCGGGCTACGACGGCTTCCTGTACTCGATCGGCTTCCTGGTGGCCTGGCTGGTGGCGCTGCTGCTGGTCGCCGAGTTGATGCGCAACTCCGGCAAGTTCACCATGGCCGACGTGCTGGCCTTCCGGATGAGCCCTCGCCCGGTCCGTACCGCGGCGGGTGTTTCCACCATCACGGTGTCGATCTTCTACCTGCTGGCCCAGATGGTCGGCGCGGGCGCGCTGGTCGGCCTGCTGCTCGGCGTCACCTCGCCGACGGGTAAGGCGCTCACGATCGTCGGCGTGGGTGTCCTGATGATCGTCTATGTGGTCGTCGGCGGTATGAAGGGCACCACCTGGGTGCAGATCGTCAAGGCGGTGCTGCTCATGGGCGGTGCCACCCTGGTCACCCTGCTAGTGCTCGGCCACTACGGTTTCAACCTGTCCGGCCTGCTCGGCGACGCCGCCGCGCAGAGCGACAAGGGCCAGGCGTTCCTCAACCCGGGTCTGAAGTACGGCACCGAGGCGCAGGGCATCGCGGGCAAGATCGACCTGATCAGCCTGGGGCTGGCGCTGGTGCTCGGCACCGCGGGCCTGCCGCACATCCTGATCCGCTTCTACACGGTCCCCACCGCGCGGGAGGCTCGCAAGTCCGTCCTGTGGGGCATCGGCATCATCGGCGTCTTCTATCTGCTGACCCTGGTGCTCGGTTTCGGCGCGGCGGCGCTGGTCGGTGGCAAGGCGATCACGGCACAGGACAAGGCGGGTAACACGGCGGCGCCGATGCTCGCCGAAGCGGTCGGCAAGACCATCTTCGGCGAGGTCGGAGGCACGATCCTGCTGGCCGTCATCGCGGCGGTCGCCTTCGCCACGATCCTGGCGGTCGTCGCCGGGCTGACACTGGCGTCGAGTTCCTCCTTCGCCCACGACCTGTATGCGCATGTGTTCAAGCGCGGCAACGTCACCGACAAGGAGGAGGTTCTGGTCGCCCGGATCTCGGCCTTCGTCATCGGCGCGGTCGCCATCGGGCTCGGCATCCTCGCCCAGGGGCAGAACGTGGCCTTCCTGGTCGCGCTCGCCTTCGCCGTGGCGGCCTCGGGGAACCTGCCCGCGATTCTCTACAGCCTGTTCTGGAAGCGGTTCAACACCGCGGGCGCGGTCTCGGCCATCTATGGCGGCCTGGTCTCCGCGTTGGTCCTGGTGATCTTCTCGCCGGTGGTCTCCGGCAGTGCCACCGCGCTGTTCCCCGATGCGAACTTCGCCTGGTTCCCGCTGAGCAACCCCGGCATCGTCTCGATCCCGCTCGGCTTCCTGGCCGGGTTCGTCGGCGCGCGGCTCAGCAAGGAGTACAGCGCCGGTAAGTACGCGGAGATCGAGGTCCGCTCGCTCACCGGCATCGGTGCCGAGCAGGCCGCTTCGCACCAGCCGGGCACCGAGGTCCGGCGGCAGCCCGGTACCGGCCCTGAGCTGGAGCCCAGCGCCGACTAGGTGCCGGCCCGGTACGGCTTTCGTACCCGGCGGGGTCCGGCCCACCACGGCCGGGCCCCGCCGGGTCCTTCTAGCGGGACGCCTCGTCCAGCAGGGCGAGCTCGTCCTCGGACAGTGTCAGGTCGGCGACCGCGAGCAGTGGTCGAAGTTGCTCGACGTTGCGGGCGCTGGCGATCGGCGTGGCCACTGTGGGCTGGGCGGCCAGCCAGGCGAGGGCGACGGTGGCCGGGGCGGCTCCGTGGGAGGCGGCGATCTTGTCCAGGGCGTCGAGCACCCTCGGCCCGCGCTCGGAGTGAAGATACTGCGCCGCCTGGCCCGCGCGGGGGCTGTCCACCGTGATCCCCGGCCGGTACTTGCCGGTCAGGAAGCCGCGGGCCAGGCCGAAGTACGGTGTGCTGGTCAGCCCGGCCTCGGCCACCACGTCTCGCAGCGCCCCCTCGTAGTCGCGCTCGAGAAGGTTGTAGTGCTGCTGCAGCACCCCGTACCGTGCCAGGCCGTCCCGTTCGGAGATCTCCAGCGCCTCCGTGAGCCGCTCGGCGCTGTAGTTCGAGGCGCCGATGTTGCGTACCTTGCCCTCGGTGACCAGGTCGTCGAACGCGCCGAGGGTCTCCTCCAGGGGGGTGGCCGCGTCGTCGATGTGGGCCCAGTACAGGTCGATGTAGTCGGTACGCAGCCGCCGGAGCGAGTCTTCGGCCGCCGCTCGGATGTTGGCCGCCGACAGCCCGGTGCGGCCGTTCAGTGAACCCACCTTGGTCGCCACCACGATCCGGTCACGGTTGCGGCGGGAGGCCATCCACTCGCCGATGACGGTCTCGGACTCCCCGCCGATGTGTCCGGGTGCCCATGCGGAGTAGACGTCCGCGGTGTCGAGGAAATTGCCGCCCGCCTCGGCATAGGCGTCCAGGACTGCGAAGGAGTCGTTCCGGTCCGCGGTCCAGCCGAATACGTTGCCGCCGAGACAGAGAGGAAACAGGTTCAGCTCAGAAAAGCTCATGGGCTAACTCTATTTCTCGAGTAATCGCGCGGGTGCGGGGCATCGGTGGCAGCCGTCGGAGCACTATTATGTGCGGCGTCAATAAGACTGTCGGAGGCTCCCATGGCACCCGGTTCACGGTTACGCGGACTCCTCATCGGTGCTGTGATCGCGGGTGGTCTTTTCGTCCTGGCGGTGGCCGCCGCGATCGCCCTGATCTCCAACCAGCGCGGGACCGTCGCGGACCCGCCGGGCCCTTCCCTCTCGGAGCGGTCCCGCACGCCGGACGCGTCCGGGAGGCCGGGAGGGGTTCCCGACGGTGTCGAGGTGGTCGGGGAGAAACGGTCCGGCGGCCGGCGGATGGACCTGACCCTGCGCTCGGCGGCCCTCGGCGACGTCACCCGGGTGCGGCTGCTGCTGCCCAAGGGCTGGTCCAGGGAGGCGGGCAGGACCTGGCCGACGCTCTGGCTGCTCCACGGGGGGCTCGACGACTACGAGGGATGGTCGAGGTCCGGCGTCGAGAGGTTCACGGAGAACGATCAGGTCATCGTGGTCATGCCCGACGGCGGCAAGTGCGGCAGTTACTCCGACTGGTACAACGGCGGCGAGGGTGGGCCGCCCAGGTGGGCGACCTACCACCTCAAGGAGTTGCTTCCGCTGCTGGAGAGCAGGTACGCCGCGGGCAAGGAGCGGGCCATCGCCGGATACTCCATGGGCGGCCAGGGCGCGATGCTGTATGCGGCGGCCGGTGGTTTCAAGGCCGCGGCCTCCTTCAGTGGCGCGGTGCACATCCTCATGCCCGGGGTCGACCTGGCGGTCATGCTCGGCACCACGGCGGGCTGTTTCGGCACCGACTGGAAGCGGATCTGGGGTGATCCGCGGGAGAATCGCGAGGTGTGGGAGCGGCACGACCCGTACCATCTGGCGGGCAGGTTGCGCGGAGTCCGCCTTTACCTGGCCTCGGGTGACGGTGGCAAGGGGGACGGTGAGCTGTTCGGGGACATCACCGAGGAGCTCGCCCACAGGGCGACACTGGCCTTCGCCGGCCGCCTGCAGTCGCTGGACATTCCCTTCCAGCCCCACTTCTACTCGGGGCGCCACAACATGACCTACTGGAATCGGGAGCTGCGCCGGGCGCTGCCCATGCTCCTGGAGGCTGTCGGAGCCCGATGAGCCCTGCCGGCTCCTCCTGCCGGCCGTGAGGACGAATATTGGACATAAGGGGGCATAAAGGAAGAGGGGAAGGTCGCCCGAACGCTTCGCCGTCCGGCGGCGATGTTTCTCCGGGAGGCAGCGACGGCGATTCTCCGGGAGGCACCGATGGTGATCGCGACGATCAACCCGGCCACGGGCGAGACCGTCAGGACGTTCGACCCGATCCGCGAGGAGGAGGTGGAACGGCGGGTGGCACTCGCCGCCTCCGCGTTCCACGAGTACCGGACGGTCGACTTCAAGCAGCGGGCGGCCTGGATGCACGCCGCCGCCGGCCTGCTCCGGGCCGAGCAGGACCGGCTGGCACGGCTGGTGACCACCGAGATGGGCAAGACGCTGGCCGCCGCCCACTGCGAGGTGGACATGTGCGTGCGGGAGATGCGCTTCTTCGCCGACCACGCCGAGGGGTTCCTCGCGGACGAGTCGGCGGACGGGCCCGCCGTGGGCGCGCGGCAGGCGTACGTGCGCTACCAGCCGCTGGGCCCCGTCCTCGGGATCACCTCGTGGGACTTCCCCCTCTGGCAGGTGGTCAGGTCTGCCGCGCCCGCCCTGATGGCGGGCAACGTCTGCCTGTTCAAGCACGCGCCGAACGTGCCGCAGACGGCGCTGCAGCTGGGCGGGCTGTTCGCCAGGGCCGGTTTTCCCGAGGGATGCGCGCAGGTCCTGCTGATCGAGCCCGAGCAGGTCGAGCCGTTGCTGCGCGATCGGCGCGTGGCGGCCGTCACTCTCACCGGGGCCGATCAGGAGGGGCGCCCGGTCGCCGCGATCGCCGGCTGGGAGATCAAGAAGACGGTCCTGGAGCTGGGCGGCTCCGACCCCTACGTCGTCATGCCCTCCGCCGACCTGGACGAGGCCGCCGCCGTCGGGGTCACCTCGCGGGTGCGCAACAACGGCCAGTCCTCCGTCGCGGCCAAGCGGTTCATCGTGCACGAGGAGGTCTACGACGACTTCGCCGGGCTGTTCGTGGCGCTGATGGAGTCGCTGCGGCTCGGCGACCCCGCGGACGAGGCGACGGACGTGGGACCGCTCGCCACCCGGCAGGGCCGCGACCACGTCGAGTCACAGGTCGCCAACGCCGCGGGGCTCGGCGCCCGGGTGCTCTGCGGGGGAGTGAGCCCGGATCGGCCCGGCTGGTTCTACGAACCGACCGTGATCACCGGTATCACCTCCGAGATGCGGGTGTTCCACGAGGAGGTCCGCGGCCCGGTGGCCGCGCTGTACCGGGTCGCGGACATCGACGAGGCGATCGCCCTGGCCAACGCGACCCCCTTCGGGCTCGCCGCCGCCGTCTGGAGCGGCGACGTGGCGGAGCAGGAACGCCTCGTCTCCGAGATCGAGGCCGGCATGGTGTACGTCAACGGGATGGTCTCCGCCTACCCGCAACTGCCGTTCGGCGGTGTCAAGAGCTCCGGGTACGGGCGCGGGCCGTCGGCGTACGGCATCCGTGAGTTCTGCGACGCCAAGACCGTCTGGATCGGCTGATCGCCCGCCGCACCCCGGTGCGGGGCCTTCAGGCGGGCACCATCTGCCTGGCCGGGAGGCTGTCCACCGGGTTGAGCCGCCCGGCGGGCTCGATCTGCTCCATCAGCTCGTCCATGGCCTCCTGCAGGTGGCCCATGAGCCGCCACACGTCGGCCACCCGGTCCGGGCAGGACAGGATGCCGAAGTCGAGCGAGCCGTCGTAGGAGAAGCAGGTGATGTTGACCCCGCCGCTCACGTCGGTCAGCACGGACATGGGGTGGTAGGCGAGCACCCTGGCCCCGCACAGGTACAGCGGGAGCTGCGGTCCCGGCACGTTCGAGACGATCAGATTGATCGGCGGCAGCATGATCGAGGCCAGCCGGAACACCGTGGAGGTCGCCAGCGCGGTGACGGCCGCGGGCAGCATCGACGACAGCTCGCTCAGCCAGCCGGTGGGGGAGCCGGCGAACCGCCGCTTGGCGGTGTGCATCGTCCGCGCCATGACGCGCAGGCGCTCGCGGGGACAGGCCAGGTCGGTCGGGATGGGGGTGACCATGACGGAGATCTGGTTGCCGACCACGTCCTGTGCGCTCGCGGTGCGGACCGCGACCGGGACCGCGGCGATCAGCGGCCGGTCGGGCAGCGCATCGCGCTCACGTAGCCAGGCGCGCAGCGCCGAGGCGCACAGCGTCATGACCACGTCGTTGACGCTGGCCCCCGAGCTCCTGGCCACCCGTTTGACGTCCGCCAGCGGGATCGACCCGTAGGAGAAGCGCCGCTCGGGGCCGATCGGGCCGTTGAACGGTGTGCGCGGCGCCGTCAGCACGGGCAGCTCCGGCAACTCCCGCACCCTCCCGGTGATCATCCGGGTGGCGGCGGCCACCTGCCGGGCGCCCGGCAGCGCCGAGGCCAGTGGCATCGTGTCGAGTTCGGTCGCCATGCGACCCAGCGAGTACAGCGTTCTGGCGGGCTGCATCACCGACCTGGCCACGGCCCCGGCGAGCATGCCCGCCAGGCCGGGGGCGGTGGTCCGCGGCGTGGGCGCGGGCCGCTCGACGACGCGGGGCTCGGGCGTCAGATCCAGCAGCGCGGCGAGTGTCTCCGCTCCCGAGACCCCGTCGATGGCGCAGTGGTGGACCTTGGCGTACAGGGCGACCCGGCCGCCGGTCAGTCCCTGGATGAGATGCATCTCCCAGAGCGGGCGGCCCCGGTCGAGGCGCCGCTCGTGGATCCGGGCCACCTCCTCGGCGAGTTGGGCGTCGTCGCCCGGCGCGGCCAGGGTCACCTCGTGGACGTGGCCGGCGACGTCGAGATCGGGGTCTTCCGTCCAGTACGGCCGGTCGAGGTCGAACGGCACGGTGGCCAGGCGGAGCCTCAGCGCCGGGGCCAGGTGCACCCGCTCGTGGAGCAGCCCGATCAGGCACTCGCGGGTGAGGGCCCCGGCCCGGGAACAGGCGGGGTCGAGGATGGCAAGCCCTGCGACGTGGGCCGCCGTGGTCGCCGATTCTGCGTGAAGGAACTGCGCGTCGAGCGCGGTCAGCTGGCGCATCGGTCGAGCCTCCTGGCGGAAGATGGGAGAACACGTATTGCCATCATCAGGTCGGCACGTTTCCCTCTCGTTTCCTCCGTGGGACCTCGGATGTCTTTCCGGCGAGGTCTGGAGGCCCAGCCGATCATCGCGTTCGGTAACATTCCCATTTCGCTCGGTAGTCACGCCTGCCGGATGGAGGTGTCCCGGCGATTCTTTCCGAAGGTGATACTCGGGTGCGGGCATCCGGAGCCGTGGGCCGGGCCGTTCGGCTGGGCGGGGCCCCGGTCACCCGCTCACGACGGTCACGGGGTGGCGGACGACGGCGTCGAAGAGGTAGCCGAAGTCGTTGTGCGTGGTGTGCGACGGCTGGACCGCGCCGGTCTCGTCGGTGGCGCGGGCGAGCAGGAAGTGCCGGCCGGTCTGCGCGGGTTTCCAGGTGACCTGCCAGCGGGTCCAGGTGGATGCCACGTGCGGTCCGCGCAGCGGAGCGCGCTGCCAGGTGGCGCCGTCGTCCAGGCTCACCTCCACGTCGGCGATCCGGCCGTTGCCCGACCAGGACCGCCCGCGCAGCAGGTAGGGGCGCCCGGCGACCAGAGTGGCGTTCCAGGGCAGCTCGAAGGCGCTCCTGAGGCCCTGCGTGGTCAGCGGGGCGCCGCCCTGCGGCGGGTAGGCGTCGCCGAACATCCGGTAGAACTCGGTGTTCCAGGGCGAGGACAGCGGCGAGGCGGACACCTCGATGTCGCCGACCCACTTGACCGAGGCCAGGCCGATCCAGCCGGGGACGATCAGCCGCACGGGGTGGCCGTGGTCGGGCGGGAGTGGCTCGCCGTTCATCTCGTAGGCGAGGATGACGTCCCGCAGCGCCTTGGTCACCGGGATCGGGCGGCGTACCCGGCCGTAGTCGACCCCGTCGGCCACGTAGGCGGAGTCGAGTCCGCGGGCCATGACGTCGACGGCGTCCGTGGTGATCCCGGACCGTTCCAGCACCGTGGCCAGCGGCACCCCGCGCCAGCGGGCCACCCCGATGCCGCCGAGCCGCCACGGGGTGCCGGTGACCTCCTGGTGCTGCTGGGTGGTGAAGAGGCTCCGCCCGTTGCCCGCGCACTCGATGGCCACGTCGCGCGTCACCGAGGGCATCGCGAGTAGTTCCTGGTAGCCGAAACTGCGGGGGGCGCTCAGGCCCGTGCCGTGCAGCCGCAGCCGCCAGGTGGCCGCGTCGATGATCGGGGTGGAGGTGTGGTTGCGGACGAAGAACCGGTCGTTGGGCACGTGGAACCCGATGTCGCCCATGGCCTCCCAGCGCATCTCGGCATTGGTCTCGTGCTCGACGAACAACTCCGGCGGCAGCGGCTTGACGATCCCCGTGGCGGACGGATCGTCGTTCGAGGCCCCGCTGTCGCCGCCCCGGTCATCGAGGGTCCTGCCGCCGACGGCGGCCAGCCGGAGCCGGTCGGAGGCCTCCCGCGGCAGCTGCCCGGCTCGGGTGCGCTGGTAGACGGCCTCGTCGTCGAGGTTCTCGTACGGCATCCGGCGCCACTCCTCTCTACACCTATTTCCTACCGGTAAACTATGCAATACACGATGGGGGCCACGTCCTTGCCGCTCTCAATCATCCCCTCAACGACCGAGGAAAGCCAGCAACCGCTCCAGGGGCCAGGTGTTGATCACATCGTCGCCGGTGAGCCAGCCGCGCTGGGCGACACCGATGCCGAACCGCTGGTTGTCGAGATGGGGAACCGCGTGGGCGTCGCTGTCGATGGAGAATTTCACGCCGTGGTGTTGCGCCAGCCGCACCAGGTCCGAGGGGAGGTCGGAGCGGTCGGGGAAGGAGTCGATCTCCATCGCGGTGCCGGTGCGGGCCGCGGCGCGAAACACCTCGTCCCAGTCGGCGTCCACCGGCCCCCGGGCGCCGATCCTGCGGGTGGTCGGGTGGCCGATGATGTGCACGTGGGGGTTCTCGCACGCGGTGACGAGGCGCCGGGTCATCTCCTCGCGTGACTGGGTGAAGTGCGAGTGGACGCTGGCCACGCACACGTCGAAGCCCGCCAGCACCTCGGCCGGCCAGTCGACCGAGCCGTCGGGGGCGATGTTCAGCTCGCTGCCGTGCAGCAGCCGCATCTTCGGATATCTCTCCTGCAGCCGGTGCAGCCGCTCGCGCTGCTCCAGGGCCGCCTCCAGCGTCATCCGCTGCATCGCCAGGTCGGGCGCGTGGTCGGTCACCGCGTAGTAGGAGTAGCCGCGAGCGTGGGCGGCGGCGACCATGTCCTCCAGCGAGGCGATCCCGTCGGTCAGGTCGGTGTGGGTGTGCAGGTCGCCCCGCAGATCCTCCAGGGTGACCAGCCTGGGCAGCTCACCGGCGAGCGCGGCGGCGATCTCACCGGTGTCCTCGCGCAGGGTCGGCGGGATCCACTCCATGCCGAACGCCTCGAAGACCTCCTCCTCGGTCGCGGCCGCGATCACCCGCTCCCCCTCGAAAAGGCCGTACTCCGACAGCTTCCAGCCCTTCTTCACCGTGATCTCCCGCAGGTGCACCGTGTGCTCCTTGGAACCGGTGAAGTACATCAGCGCGGCGCCCCACGACTCGGCGGGGACCAGGCGCAGGTCGACCTGGACACCCTGGGCGGTGCGGATCGAGGTCTTCTTGTCGCCCGAGGCGATGACCTCCGCGACGTAGGGCTGGGCCTTGAAGTCGTCCATCAGCGACTCGGGGCCGACCGCGAGGACGTCGACGTCGCCGATGGTGTCCTTCATCCGGCGCAGCGACCCGGCGTAGGCGATCCGCTCGGCACCCGGCAGCGAGGCGATGACCCGCTCCGCCAGGTCCATGGCGGCTCCGATGTGCATCCTGGCGCTGTTCTCCGCCAGGTTCTCGACCCCCTTGAGCAAGTTTTCCACGGTCTTGGCGCCGAAGCCCCTGACGCCCTCGAGACGCCCCTCTCCGATGGCCTTCGCCAGGGCCTCGGGGGAGTCGATGCCCAGCTCCTGGTAGAGGAAGACCGCCTTCTTCGGCCCGAGCGAGGCCACCCGGGTCAGCCGCCGCACTCCCTGGGGAACCTTCCCTCGCAGGTCGTCGAGCTGCCGGAAGCTGCCCCGCTCCAGGTATTCCTCGACCTTCTTGGCGATCGCCTCGCCCACCCCCGGCACGCTTCGCACGGGCACGGCCGTGATGTCCTCGGGAGAACCCGCGATCGCCTTGGCGGCCTTCTGGTAACTGCGGACCCGAAACGCGTCGCCGCCGGTCATCGCGAACAGCTCGGCGTACTCCTCCAGAGCGGCCGCGACGTCGTCGTTAGCTCGTGCCATGGGGCCAGCCTAGAAGATCGCACCGACAGTTCCCGCTCCCGGCGGTCCGCCGCGCCCGCCGCCGGCCTCAGGCCCCGTCCCGATCGGGACGGTCCGCCGGATAGGTCAGCAGGTGGCCGCACATGCCGTCGCGGGGTACGGAGGGCATCCGGGTGACCGCCGCCTCGCGCAGGTGGGCCAGGTCGCCGGCGCGGAGCGCGGCCAGCCGGGCGCCCGTCGTCTCCGCCGCGCGCAGCGGGCCCTGGCGCCAGCGGGACTCGAAGGCGTCCAGGTGGGGGCCGACAAGGCCGGCGGCGGCCGCGAGGAAGGCGGCGAAACCGGGGCGGCCCGCGGCGCGGAGCCGCAGGAACCCCTCGACGGCCAGGTCGCGGCGCTCGCGCGGGGCCGAGCGCGCGGCCCCGGCATAGCCGGCCGGATCGGCGAGGACGTCGGGGGGGAAGGTCAGGACGGCGTCGCCGGCCTCGGGCAGGCCGCTGTTCTGCATGAGGACCACGATGCGCAGGTCACCGTCGTTGACCAGGCGATGGACGGTGCCCGGGGTGAACCAGACGACGGAGCCGGGGGCCAGCGCCGTCTCCTGGTAACCGTCCCAGGTCAGGGTCTGCACGCTGCCGGAACCGGCCACCACGGCGTACGCCTCGGCACACAGGGTGTGCAGGTGCGGCGAGCCACCGCGCAGGCCGTCGGCGGCGGGCCAGTCGTAGACGGTCAGATCGCTCACGCCGGTGCCGAACACGGGTGCTCCCTGGGTCTCTCACGCCGGTGCCGGACACGGGTGCCTTTGGACGTATGCCTCCAGCCGGGGGCGGTCCCACACGCCGATGGCCACGACCATCCGGTAGCGCAGCCGCAGCGTCGCGCCGGGCGGCAGGGTCAGTTCGCGATGGAACGCGATGGAGGGGTTGACCGCCGCGAACGGCGTGGTGCGGACGAACCAGACGGTGGGCCGGGCGCTCTGGAACAGCAGGGTGGAGGAGCGGTCGACCTCGTCGTGGGTGCCGCTGTAGGCCAGCCACGCCGACTCCCGGCCCATCATCTCCGGCCCCTCGCCGCCCTCGGCGATCACCCGGCCGTGCTCGAAGGAGCGGGGCCCGCGCCAGAACAGGCCGCAGTACCCGGCCATCGGGCGGCCTGAGGTGGTGGGACTGCCGAAGACCAGGTCCCTTCCGCGTACGTTGGTGATCGCGGTGGACAGCTCCAGCGCCCACGAGTCGTCGCCGACGTCGCCGACCTCGAAGGTCCTCACCTCGTCCACCCAGTGCTCGCCGCCCTGGGTGTGCCAGGTCAGCCGCTCCACGCCGGGGGCGAGGAACTCCTCGTGCCGCATGGTCCCGTTGTTCGGCAGGTCCACGTATCCGGCGGCCGCGCGAACGTAGCTGCCGCCGCCCCAGAAGTTCTCCCCCGACAGGTCCGAGACGGTCAGCTGCAGGCCCCGGTGCCAGCGGTGGTCGTGCGGGCGGTAGGCGCTGACCACGTCGCCCGCCAGGGTCCTGATCGGGTGGAAGTAGGGCTTGGGCGATTCGAACACCGGTGTTTCCGGCCGGTGGACGTAGCGCAGGATCTCGACGCCGCGCTCGGTGAAGGTCAGCTCCATGCGCGTCCGTCCAGGCGGTGGTAGAAGGGGTGATCGCGGGTGAGATCGGTGCGGAGCACGGGCCGGCCGGTGAACGCCGAGGCGTACAGGCCGGTGATCAGTTCGAGCGACCGGCGTCCCTCGGGACCGCTCATGGGCGGGCGCTCGCCGCGCTCGTAGGCGTCCAGCAGCTCCGCCAGCTGCGCCTCGTGCGAGCTCGGCAGGTCGGCCGGCGGGTTCCAGCGCGCCGAGGTGGACCTCCAGTCGGCGTTGCGGTAGCCGTACAGGTGGCGCAGCTCCACCGTCGCCTCGGTGTAGTCGAAGCGCAGGTAGCTCTCCTGGCGCCGGGACAGCACGCTGTTGACCACCGAGGCCATGGCTCCGGAGGCGAAGCGGACGGCGGCCATCGAGACGTCCTCGGTTTCGATCCGGCGGTCCAGCGTGCCGGTCATCGCGCGGATCTCCGACCAGTCGCCCAGGATCGACAGCATGAGGTCCATCTGGTGGATGCCGTGACCCATGGTGGGGCCGCCGCCCTCGGTCTCCCATCGGCCGCGCCAGGGCGCCTCGAAGTAGGCGTGGTCGCGGTACCAGGCGGTCACGCAGAGCGCGACGAGCGCTCGGCCCAGCTCGGGGGCGAGGGCGCGCAGGTGGCGCGCGCCGGAGCCGAACCGGTGCTGGGAGACCACCGAGGCGTAGCCGGGCCCCTCGGCCGAGGTGATCAGGTCGTATTCGGCCAGCGACCGGCAGGCGGGTTTCTCGATCCACACCCAGGCGCCGGCCTTCAGGCAGATCCTCGCCTGGGCGGCGTGCAGGTGCGGCGGGGTGCACAGGTGGACGAGGTCGGGCCGCTCGGCGTCGAGCATCGCCTCCAGGGAGGGGTACGCCCGCGGGATCGCGTGCTCGGTGCAGAACGCCCTGACCCGCGCCTCGTCGGTGTCCGCGGCGGCCACCACCCGCGCCCGGTGCGACTGGGTGCGCAGCGCGGGCAGATGGCAGATTCCCGCGATGCCGCCGGTGCCCACGACCGCCACCCGGATCATCGTGGTCCTCGCGGCACGGATGTCTCGGGTGTGGGGCCGGACAGCGTGACGGAGAGCCGGACCGGGCCGAGCCAGGTGAAGCGGCTGTGGGCGGCCAGTGCCCACAGCCGCTTGGAGACGCGGTAGGTCACCTCGGCCTCGCCGATCCGGATGAGGCGCCGGGTGGCGCCGAACCAGAGGACTTGACGTCCTCCCCGGCGTGAACGCCGACGATTCCTGCCATGTCGCTGACGCGACATCTCGGTGGGTTCCTGTTTCACGGCCAGGTGCCCGGACGAATCCAGGTCTCACCTCGGCTCCGCAGGCGTCTCACGTCTGCGCCCGCCCGGCGGCGACGTGGAGACGGTATCGGAGCGCGCCCTGTTCCGCCGGTGAAATCAGGAAGGTCGGGGAGCAGGAGGATCGGTGTCAGTGGTGCCCTGTGACGTCGTGACATGCGGGAACCCGCTTTCCGAAAGTTTCACAAGATTACCGAGACTTTTCGTGTCGATCACCGTAAATGTTTCGGAGGGCGGCAGTCAACAGCCGTCAGGGCGGGCGGTGCTGTCGCGGACCACGAGGTCGGTGGCCAGCTCCACCCGCCGGGGCTCGTGCCCGCCGCGGTCGAGGCCGAGCACCATCCGGGTGGCCAGCGCGGCCATCTCCTGGAGCGGCTGGCGCACGGTGGTCAGCGGCGGCCAGGCGGAACGTGCCAAAGGCAGGTCGTCGAAGCCCACCACCGACAGGTCCTCCGGCACCCGCAGGCCACGCTGCCTGGCCGCCTCGAAGACGCCGAACGCCTGCATGTCACTGCCGGCGAAGATCGCGGTGGGCGGGTCCGCCGCCGACAGCAGCGCGTGGCCCAGGTCGCGGCCCGAGCCGACCAGGAAGTCGCCGTACCCGATGAGCGAGGGGTCCACCGCGATCCCCGCGGTCTCCAGTGCGGCGCGGTAGCCGTCGATGCGGGCCCGGCTGCACAGCATGCCGGCCGGGCCGCCGATCATCCCGATCCGGCGGTGGCCCAGCTCCAGCAGGTGACGGGTCGCGGCCAGGCCGCCGTTCCAGTTGGTGGCGCCGACCGAGGCGACTCCCGGCGGCGGCTCGCCCTCCGGATCCACCACCACGAAGGGGATGGACCTGGCGGCCAGCTGGCCATGCTGGGCGGCGCTGATCCGCGAGCCGATCAGGATGGCCCCGTCGGTGCGCCGGGTGGCGATCCGCTCCACCCAGTCCCTGCCCGGGCCCGCGTGGCTGTGCAGTACCGAGACGACCACGCCGGCGTCGACCTCGCGGGCCGCGGTCTCCACGCCGCGCACCAGTTCCATCGCCCACGGGCTCTCGATCTCGGTGAAGACCAGATCCACCAGGCCGACGGGCTCGTCGCCCTGGCCGGTCCTGCGTATGTAGCCGTGCTTGTGCAGCAGGCGCTCGATCCGCTGCCTGGTCTCGGAGGCGACCTCGGGCCGCCCGTTGATGACTTTCGAGACCGTGGGCGCGGAGACCCCGGCCTCCTCGGCGATCAGGGCGATCGTCACCCGCCTCTTGGATGGCATGCGGCGAATACTAACCGAAAGCTTTCGGAGACCCGTAAGGGGGCTGTCTCCCTTGCTGTTCGAGCTCGCTACCACGGCGGCTATTGACGCGTAACCGACAGTTTACCTATCCTCCGGGTCACGAAATATTCGGGGAACCTATGAAATTTTTCAGACCCACTCCCGAAAGGGGAACCCCATGCTGAGTCGGCGAGGCGTGGTGGCGCTGGCGGCATCGATGGTGCTTCTTGGAGCCTGCGGCACGAGCGGAGACGACAACGGGGCGAAACCGGGCGCGAGCGCCGGCTCGGAGAAGGTCACCTTCGAGTTCTGGAACCTGGCGACGGCCGAACCGCTCAAGTCCTTCTGGGCCGACCTCATCAAGGAGTACCAGGCGGCCCACCCGAATGTGACGATCAAGAACGTCGGCATCGAGAACGACTCCTACAAGCCGAAGCTCGCCACCCTCACCCAGTCGGGCAAGGCGCCCGACCTCTACTCCACCTGGGGTGGCGGTGTCCTGAAGCAGCACATCGAGGCGGGCCTGGTGAAGGACCTGTCGGCGGAGGCCGGTGACATCCTCGGCGGCTTCACCCCGGCCTCGCTGGCCGCCTACCAGTTCGACGGGAAGACCTACGGGCTGCCCACCGACATCGGCATGGTCGGCTTCTGGTACAACAAGTCGATCTTCACCAAGGCCGGCATCTCCACCCCGCCCGCCACCTGGACCGAGTTCCTGGACGCGGTGAAGAAGATCAAGGCGACCGGGACCACCCCGATAGCCCTCGCCGGCAAGGCCAAGTGGCCGGGCCACTACTACTGGGCCTACCTGGCCATGCGGGTGGCGGGTCTGGACGCGCTCAGCCAGGCCGGCACCACCAACGACTTCACCGGCCCCGACTTCGTCGCCGCCGGGCAGCGGCTCAAGGAACTCGTCGACCTGCAGCCGTTCCAGAAGGGCTTCCTCAACGCCGACTACTCCACCCCCGACGGACAGGCCGCGACCGTGAGCAACGGCAAGGCCGCCATGGAACTGATGGGCCAGTGGGCGCCGTCCGTGCAGAAGGACTCCGGCAAGGGCCTCGGTGACGACCTCGGGTTCTTCACCTTCCCGTCCGTGGACGGGGGCAAGGGCTCCGCGGGCGACGCGTTCGGCGGCGGCGGCGGCCTCGCCGTGGGCGTCAACGCCCCGCCCGCCGCGCTGGACTTCCTGAAGTTCGCGCTCAAGCAGGAGAACCACTCCAAGGCGGTCGCCGCGGGAGGCGTGCTGCCGGTGCTCAAGGGTGAGGAGTCGGCCGTCACCGACCCCAACATCAAGGTGGTCTCCGACGCGCTGTCGGCCGCGACCGGCTTCCAGCTCTACCTCGACCAGGCCTACCCGCCGGCCGTCGGCCAGGAGGTCAACGACGCCGTGGCCGAACTGATCGCGGGCAAGAAGACGCCGGAGGAGGTCGTCAAGGTCATCACCGAGACGGCGAAGTCGGAGTCGGAGTAGCCGTCCGCATGAAGGTGACAGAGCCGATCGAGGCCAGGAAACCGACGGTGAGCACGGTGAAGGGACGAGGTCGGTGACGACGATGACCGGGCCGGACGCACGTCCGGCCCCTGCCGTGGGAAAGCCCGCCGAGGGGCGGAGGCGGCGCGGCGGTGGGCGCGCGCGAAGGGGCTGGGTCACCGCGATCCTGTTCGTGCTCCCCGCCCTGGTCCTGTTCACCCTGCTGGTGCTGGCGCCGATCCTGGTCGCCGGCTACACCAGCCTGCACAAGTGGAACGGCATCGGGCCGCCGAGCGACTTCATCGGCCTGGACAACTTCACCCGGCTGCTGAACAGCGACATCTTCCTCGGCGACCTGTGGCACGGCGGCATCCTGGTCGTGCTCTCCCTGGTGGTGCAGCTGCCGCTCTCGCTGGGCCTGGCGGTGATGCTGAACCAGCGGATCCGGGGGCGTGCCCTCTACCGGCTGCTGTTCTTCGCGCCGTACATGCTCTCCGAGGCGATCACCGGCGTGCTGTTCTCGCTGATCCTCTCACCCGAGGCGGGTCTGGCCAACCGGCTGCTGACCTCCTGGGGGCTGGAGCCGTGGAGCTGGCTGTCGGAGCCGGACACCGTGCTGTTCTCGATCTTCCTGGTGATCACCTGGAAGTACTTCGGATTCCACATGATCATCTATCTGGCCGGTCTGCAGGGCATCCCCAAGGAGTTGCACGAGGCGGCCAGGATCGACGGCGCCGGTGGCTGGAAGGTGTTCCGGCACGTCACCCTGCCGCTGCTCGGCCCCACCATCAGGGTCAGCGTGTTCCTGTCCGTCATCGGCACGATCCAGCTCTTCGACCTGGTCTGGATCCTCACCGGCGGCGGCCCCTCGCACGCCTCGGAGACCATGGCCGTCAGCATGTTCGAATACGGTTTCAAACGGACCCAGATCGGTTACTCCAGCGCGATCAGCGTCGCCATGTTCCTGATCAGCCTCGTCTTCGCCCTCGGCTACCAGCGGTTCGTGCTGCGCCGGGACCTGGAGGGGGCCAGTACCACGATGGGAGACCACCGATGATCACCCGGTTCCGGACGGTCCCGATCCACGTGATCGTCTGGGTGGCGGCGGTGTTCATCGTCGTCCCCTTCGTGTACGGCCTGTTCGGTGGTTTCAAGACCACCGCCCAGCTGTCGGAGAACCCGCTCGGCCTGCCCTCCCCATGGGTCACCGAGAACTACACCGACGTGATCACCACCGGCGCGTTCTGGCGCCAGCTCCTCAACAGCCTGTTCATCGCGGTGGCGACCACCGTGCTGGTGGTGTTCCTGTCGGCGATGGCGGCCTTCGCCTTCGCCCGATTCGCCTTCCGCGGCCGCGAGTTCCTGTTCACGCTGTTCGCCATCGGGCTGATGTTCCCGTTCGCGGTGGCGATCCTGCCGTTGTTCATCCTGCTGCGCACCTTCGGCCTGCTGGACAACCCGCTCGGGGTGATCCTGCCGCAGGCCGCGTTCGGGCTGCCGCTGACGATCATCATCCTGCGCACCTTCTTCCGGTCCATCCCCAACGAGGTCGAGGAGGCCGCCACCCTCGACGGCTGCACCCCCTTCGGGTTCTTCTGGCGGGTGCTGCTGCCGATGGCCAGGCCCGCCCTGGCCACCGTCTCGGTGCTGGCGATCGTGGCGAGCTGGAACAACTTCTTCCTCCCGCTGGTGGTCTTCAACGACCCGAACCTGTGGACGCTGCCACTGGGCGTCCAGCAGTTCCAGGGGGAGTACGCGGCGGACACGGCCAAGATCCTGGCCTACGTCATCGTCTCCATGGTCCCGGCCCTGGCCTTCTACGCGGTCGCCGAGCGCCAGCTGATCAGCGGCCTCACCGCGGGCGCCACCAAGGGCTGAGCCGGGACCTCATCGCTGTGTCGAACGACCGTTGTGGAGAGTGAGAAACATGACCCTGAGTGTCGCCGGATCCCGTCTCGTCGATTCGGCCGGCACCCCGGTACGGCTGCGCGGAGTAGGCCTCGGGGGCTGGCTGAACATGGAGAACTTCATCACCGGATATCCGGCCAACGAGGCCACGATGCGCGCCGCGGTCCGGGAGGTGCTCGGCGACGACCGGGCCGAGCTGTTCTTCGACCGCCTGCTCACCTCGTTCTTCGGCGCGGGCGACGCCTCGCTCCTCGCCGGTCTCGGCGTCAACTGCGTCCGGATCCCGATCAACTACCGTCACCTGGAGTCCGACGACCGCCCCTTCGAGATCATCGAGCCGGGCTTCCGCCACCTCGACCGGGTGATCGGCCTGCTCGCCGAGCGCGGCATCTACAGCGTCATCGACCTGCACGCCCTGCCCGGCGCGCAGAACCAGCACTGGCACTCCGACAATCCCACGCATATAGCCGCCTTCTGGCAGCACCGGCACTTCCAGGACCGCGTCGTCCACCTGTGGGAGGCGGTGGCCGACCGCTACCGGGACAACCCGTGGGTGGCCGGCTACAACCCGATCAACGAGCCCGGCGACTCCAGCGGGCAGGTGGTCGGCCCCTTCTACGACCGCCTGGTCAAGGCGGTCCGCGCCGTCGACCCCGGACACGTGCTGTTCCTGGACGGCAACACCTACTCCACCGATTTCTCGATCTTCCGCGAGGTGTACGAGAACACGGTATTCGTCTGCCACGACTACGCCCTGGCCGGCTTCGCACACGGCGGCCCCTACCCCGGCCACACCCGCGGCGAGTGGGTGGACCGGGCCCAGCTGGAGAAATCCTTCGAGCGGCGGACCGTCTTCCAGCGCCAGACGGGCACCCCCCTGTGGGTCGGCGAGTTCGGCCCCGTCTACACCGGCGACGCGGAGATCGACCGGCAGCGCTACCAGATCCTCCGCGACCAACTGGAGATCTTCGACTCCTACCAGGCCGGCTGGTCGCTGTGGACCTACAAGGACGTCGGGCTGCAGGGCCTGGTCAGCGCGGGTGAACCGTACATGAGCCGGTTCGGTGACTTCATCGCCAAGAAGGGACGGCTGGGCGCGGACCGGTGGGGCTCGACGATGGAGGAGTCGGCGAGTGAGCTGGCGCCGCTGCACCGGCTGATGGAGACCGAGTTCCCCTCCTGGAACCCCTACCCCTGGGGCGCCCGCTACCAGACCGACGACCTGATCCGGCACATCCTCATCGCGCAGGCCCTGGTCCCCGAGTACGCCGAACTGCTGCGAGGCTGCTCCGACGAGGAACTGACCGCCCTCGCCGACTCCTTCGCGCTCACCCGCTGCGTCCGGCGGCAGCCACTGCTCGACCTGCTCGCCGAGAACCTGCTCGCCGAGAGCCCGCTCGCTGAGAACCCGCGAGGCGAGAACCGGCAGGGTGAGAACCCGGGCGGCGACGTCTGAGGAAACCGCACGGCGACCCCGTACGGCGATGCCTGACGGAGCCGTACGGCGGTGGCGCCTGAGGACCCGCGCGGCGACGCCCGGCAGATCCCGCTGTCCCACCGGCACCCCACTCCTACCTGACCGAGGAGCCCAGCAGAGATGCGCACCCCCCGGCCGCGAACAGCGGTCCTGGCCCTGTTGTCCCTCGCACTGTCATTCCTGGCAGGCGCGTCAACCGTCCCCGCCGCGCACGCGGCCGCCGCCACCATCGCCACCTACGACTTCGAGTCCGGCACGCAGGGCTGGGAACCCCGGGGCTCCGGGGTCTCGGTCACCGCGACCACGGACTCCGCGCACGGCGGAACCCGGTCCCTGCTCACCACCGGCCGCAGTGCGACCTGGCACGGAGCGGCCGTGACCCCGCCCTTCGAGAAGGGCGTCGGCTACCAGGTGACCGCGTGGGCGCGGGCCGTCGCCGGTCAGCCGTCCTCGACGGTCGCGCTCACCATGCAGCGCACCCCGGCAGGTGGCACGACGCTCTACGAGCGGGTCGCGGCGGCCACCGTCACCGACTCCGAGTGGGTCCGGCTGTCCGGCACCTACACCTACGCAGCCGACTCGGCCCTGTCGCTGTACGCGGAGAGCTCGGGCGAGACCGTCGCCTTCCAGCTCGACGACATCGTGGTCACCGCCGACACCGACCCCACCCGGTCCGGCCTGACCAGTGACTTCGAGACCGGCAGCGCGCAGGAGTGGACCGCGCGTGGCGGCGCCACCCTGACCCCGGGAGAGGGCTTCGCGCACACCGGGGCCTACGGCCTGGGCGTGACGAACCGGCAGGCCTCCTGGGACGGTCCCGCACGGACCGTCCTCGGCAAGATGGCCAAGGGATCGAAGTACGACCTGTCGGTGTGGGTGCGCACCGACAGCGCCCAGAGCCTGGGCCTGTCCGTCGAACGGAGGCTGGACGGCACCCCCGCCTACGAGCGGGTGGCCGCGCCCAGGGCATTGGCCGCCGGCGAGTGGACCAGGCTCGCGGGCACCTACACCCTGGCCCACGACGTGGACTTCCTGAGCGTCTACATCGAGTCGGCCGCGGGGACGGAGCCGTTCGCCATCGACGACTTCCAGCTGACCTACGTCGAACCCAGGCCCATCCAGACCGACATTCCCTCGCTGAAGGACAGATTGCCGTTCACCGTCGGCGCGGCCTTCTACCGGGGCGCCACCCTGGGCGAGCACGCCAAGCTGATCACCAAGCACTACCAGAGCGTCACCCCCGGCAACAGCCTCAAATGGGACGCCACCGAGCCCGCCGAGGGTGACTTCACCTTCGCCGACGGCGACTACCTGGTCGACTGGGCGACCACCAACGGCCTGGAGTTTCGCGGCCACACCCTGGTGTGGCACAGCCAGACCCCCGACTGGGTGTTCGAGGGCGCCACCAAGGAGATCCTGCTCCAGCGGATGGAGAACCACATCCGCGCCGTGATGGGCCGCTACAAGGGCAGGATCGGCACCTGGGACGTGGTCAACGAGGTCATCGACGAGAACCGGCCGGACGGGCTGCGCCGCTCCCCATGGTTCGAGATCGCCGGCCTCGACTACATCAGGACCGCCTTCCGGGTGGCCCGCGAGGTGGACCCGGACGCGACGCTCGTCATCAACGACTACAACACCGAGTTCCCGCGCAAGCGGCAGGCGTTCTACGACCTGGTCAAGAAGCTGCGCGCCGAGGGCGTCCCGATCGACGCGGTCGGTCACCAGCTGCACGTCAACGTCGAGCAGCCGCCCACCTCGTTCATCGAGGACACGATCGAGAAGTTCGCCGGACTCGGCGTCGAGCAGCAGGTCACCGAGCTGGACGTGAGCGTCTACACCGACTTCGTGACCTCCTACGACACGGTGCCCGCCGAGATCCTGGCCCTGCAGGGCCACCGGTACCGGGAGATCTTCGACGTCTTCCGGCGGCAGGCGGACCACCTGTCGTCGGTGACGATCTGGGGCGTCGCCGACGACGCGACCTGGCTGTCGTCCTTCCCGATCACCCGGACCAACCCGCCACTGCCGTTCGACGACGAGCTCCAGGCCAAGCCCGCGTACTGGGGCATCGCCGACCCCGGCAGGCTGCCCCCGCTGACCCGGAGCCTGAACGCGCCCGCAGGCACGGTCACGGTGGACGGCAAGCGGGACGACGAGTGGAACCTGCTGCCCGACGCCCCCATCGCCAGGATCGGCAACCTGTCCGCCGGCTGGCAGGCGCGCACCACACCCGCCGGCCTGTACGTACTGGCCGAGGTCAACGATCCGACCGACAACAAGAACGACACGGTCACCCTCACCGTGGGCGGCACGCCGTACCGGATCCAGCGAGGTGGCACGCACGCCCACGGTTTCAGGGCGCACACCAAGAAGACCGCCACCGGCTACCGGGTGGAGGCGCTGCTCCCCTCGGGGACGGCCACCGGTGTCAAGGTCGTCGTGGCCGACGCGGGTGGTCAGCAGATCTCCTGGGCGGGTGAGCTGACTCCCGTCCCGGCGATCAGGACGACCCGCGCGCCGAAGAGGACCCCGGTAGTGGACGGCATCGTGGACGCCGCGTGGAACCAGGCGCCGGAGATGACCACCGGCACCCGGATCCAGGGCACCTCGGGGGCGACCGCCAAGGTGCGGGCGATGTGGAACTCCGGCACCCTCTACGTGCTGGCCCGCGTCACCGACCCCGAGCTCAGCGAGGAGTCGCCCAACGCCTGGGAGCAGGACTCCGTCGAGATCTTCGTGGACCCGCAGAACAACAAGACCAAGGGCTACGACGATGACGACGGCCAGTACCGGATCAGCTTCACCGGCAGGCAGACCGTCGGCGGCACCTTCGACGCCTTCGCGGTCAAGGAGAACCTGACCGGCGCGGCCACCCGCGTCCCCGGCGGCTACGTGGTCGAGGCGGCGATCAGGCTGCCCACGGTCACCCTGGCCAAGGACGCCCTGCTCGGCTTCGACATCCAGGTCAACGACGCCGTCGGCGCCACCCGCGCGGCCGCCGCGACCTGGAACGACCCGACCGGGCGCGGCTACGTCGACACGTCGAGGTGGGGGGTGCTCCAGCTCGTCTCCGACATCCCCCGGGAGTATCGCGCGCTGATCGTCGAAGCCGGCACGATGTGCGCGGACCCAGGCCTGAGCCCGGCACTGGTCGCCGGAATGC